>PMOF01000299.1:0-34514 GCA_003162495.1 Acidobacteriaceae bacterium | reverse complement strand
GGCCGCTACGTGGGATTGCGCGGCCCCGGCTGGTTTCATGTCGTTCCGGTCTTCGAGACGATCAGCGATTACATTGACCAGCGGGTCCGGGTTCACAGCGTAACGGCGGAATCGACTTTGACGCGCGATACCGTTCCGGTCAATGTAGACGCCATCGTGTTCTGGATGGTGTGGAACGCGGAGAAGTCGATTCTTGAAGTGGAGAACTTTATTGAAGCAGTGAACATGAGTGCGCAGACGGCGTTGCGGGAGTCCATCGGCCGGCATGAGCTGGCGCAGATGATCACCGAACGCGAGGTGATGGGACGCGAACTGCAGCGCATCCTGGATGAAAAGACCAATCCGTGGGGCATCACCGTTCAATCGGTCGAGATTCGCGATGTGCGCATTCCGCAATCGCTGGAAGACGCCATGTCGCAACAGGCGCAGGCAGAGCGCGAGCGGCAGGCGCGGGTCATTCTGGGTCACGCCGAGGTGCAGGTGTCGGAACAGTTCGCCGAGGCGTCACGTGTCTATAACGACAATCCTGGCGCACTGCATCTACGCGCCATGAACATGCTCTATGAGGCGATCAAGGAACGAGGCTCGATGGTGATTGTTCCATCCTCGGCGGTCGAGACGATGGGGCTGGGCGGAACGCTGGCTACGGCGGCGATCGCCAAACAACAGTGAAGCAAGGTTCGGAGGATGGAGAAATGGCATGAAGAAGAAAGCGTTCGTATACGCCCTTGCAATCGCAAGTCTTTCAGGCCTGCTCCCGAGTCTCCTTGGCCAGGCGGGCGGCGCGACCGCACAGCAGAACGTCACGGCCGGGTCGGTGCAATCGCCTGCTTTCAAGCTGCCCGATCCTTCCGGACCATTTGCGATTGGCCGGGTCGGCTACGAGTGGATCGATGCTTCGCGTCCGGACGTCTATTCTTCTGATCCTGGGGCGCATCGCGCTCTGATGGTTTATCTGTGGTATCCATCTGCGCGTGGCGCTGCCGGAGAAACGGCGGCATACCTGCCTGGCGCCAAGCAAATGGATGCGGACCGCGATGTTCAACACCAGATGAAGGAAGAGTACGGCGCACTCTGGCCGCTTATGGTTTCGGGAAAAATCAAGTCGCATGCAATCGAAGATGCACCGGCCTCCATAACCCCGCAGCAGTTTCCCGTAGTGCTCCTCTCGCACGGCCTGGGAGGCACAGGTCTTGAATACACTTCATTGATCGAAGACCTGGTGAGCCATGGGTATGTGGTTGCGGCGATTGAGCACACTTACACCGCCTCGGCAGTCGTGTTTCCAGACGGAAAGGTCGTTCCTGCTCATCACGACACCGAACCGGCCGGACTCTCTTCCGCGCAGCGGTGGCAACGAATGATGGATTCGGCTGGATTGCTGATCAGACAAGGCGCTGAGGATGTCCTCTTCGTCATAAACAAGCTCACGGAACTGAACAAGAGCGGCGCCCAGGGCTTTCTGCTGAGAGGGAGGCTCGATCCGAACCGTTTAGCTGCCGTGGGCCACTCCGCAGGGGGTGCATTTGCAACAGGAGCATGTCAACTGGACGCGCGCATCCATGCGTGCGTGAGTCTGGATGGAGAGATGCCTCCTGTGGCAGCATTTCCCGAGTTTCCCGATGGCAAGGGGTTTCAGCACCCTGTCCTGCTTCTCGAGTTGGACCACACTGGCGAGCGAATGCCCTTCAGCGCCGATCAGTACACCGATTTCCGGAAGAAGGTTGAAGCGCAACTCAATCTTTGTCCGAAGGGGAGTTACGACGTTATGTTGAAGTCGCCCGGTCTGTTTCATGGAAGCTTCAGCGATTACAGGTTACGCATCGCGAACGGCAACGCAACGCAGACCGAGGAGGCAATCCACAACTTGCACCTTACCCAGTCATTCACGCGCGCATTCCTCGACAAGTATCTGAAAGACCAGAGAGAGGCGATTCTGGACGAGCCGTCGCAATCTCCTGAGGCCGTAGTTAAGGCATACGGTCACTAGCTTCACTGCAACTGCCGTCGTGCTCAATGAGGGTCGGACCTCTACGGCTCGTCGTTATAGACGCCGATCTGCAGCTTGCCGCCTTCAGCCAGCTTGGCCCGGAACATGCCCGCCGTATTGAAACTCCAGGCGAGCTGGCCGTCGGGCGTGATGGCGATCACGCCGCCATCGCCGTGCAGCGCTTCCAGTTCTTTGTGAATCACCTGATCAGCGGCCTGTTGCAGCGGCATGCCTTTGAAGTACACCAAATTGCAGATTTCGCGAGCCACGCCTAGGCGGATGAAGTACTCGCCGGTGCCGGTGGCGGAAACGGCGCACGACTGATTCGAGGCGTAAGTGCCCGCGCCGATGATGGGCGAGTCGCCCACGCGGCCCCACTGCTTGGCCTGCGTGCCGCCGGTCGACGTGCCTGCAGCAATGTTGCCCGCGCGGTCGAGTGCGACCACTCCTACCGTGCCGTATTTGTGCGCGCTCGGCGCATCGATCTCAGCCACTGGCACCGGCGGCGGAGGCGGCGCTCCAGCCGGACGAGCAGGAATGGGGCGGCCCTCCTTTTGCAACTGCCGAACCAGCGACTGCCAGCGGCGCTCCGTGAAAAAGAAACTGGGGTCGACCTGTTCAAGGCCTGACTGTGCGCCAAACGCGTCGGCGCCCGCGCCGATCAGCATCACGTGCGGTGATTTCTCCATCACCGCGCGGGCCAGCGAAATCGGGTGTCGCGTGCGCGTCACGCCGGCCACTGCGCCTGCCTTCAGATTGGAGCCGTCCATGATGGCCGCATCCAATTCGATCTTGCCATCGGCAGTGAAGACCGCGCCGCGCCCAGCGTTGAACAGCGGATCGTCCTCCAGAATCTGGATGACCGCCTCGACCGCGTCGACAGACGTGCCTCCCTGCGCGAGCACCTTGGCTCCTGCTTCGGTAGCCTGGGTGATGGAAGAGCGATAGGCCGCCTCGGCTTCCGGCTTCATGCTGGAGCGCTCAATCACGCCTGCACCGCCGTGGACAACGATGGCCCAGTGGTGTGCCGGTGGCTGCGGACTCTGGCCCACGGCGGCCCATGCGGCCAACGCAACCAACACGCAAATTGTGAAGCGAATCATTCTCAAGGGCATTTCCTCTCGCTAAGCGTCGAGCTATTTCTTCGAAATCGTCAGCTCAGCGCCTTCGCCCACTTTATAAGTCTCCGAGAAGTTGCGCTGGTCAATGCCCAGCGACAGGCGTCCGCGCGAGTCGATGTAGAACAGTTCCTTGCCCACCGGCACGTCGCTGAAAGTTTTTACAAACGGGAAAACATAATGCTTGCCATTCAGATCTACCGGGACCTTGTCCCCAATCTTGTAGCCGAGCTTGGCGAAAGTTTCAGCGGGAACATTGAGAACCAGGTTTCCATAAGGCCCGTCGGTGCCGAGCACCTGGCCGTGCAGCCCCGTGGCGTCGATGGTTGCGTTCTTCAGATCGAGCCGTACAAGCTTGGCGACATCCAGCGCCGGACCGGCAGNNCCGGAGCCGATCATCCACGCCGGGTTGGTAATCTCGCGAGCCTCCACAATGCCGTCGCGATCCTCAACCAATGTGAGCAGCCCATTATCGGGGAGCACAAAAAACTGGCCCACGCGCGATTTGGCGATGATGGCCTTGCGCGTGGAACCGACGCCGGGATCGATAACCACGACAAACACTGCATCTTTCGGAAAATAAGGCGCCGAGCCGGCCAGGAAGCGCGCGCCCATGGCGATGTTGTAGGGCTCCGACTGGTGGGTGATGTCGATGATGGGCACGCCGGGAGCGACGCCCTCCATGACCGCCTTGCAGATGCCGACGGCATCGTCCTTTACATCAAAGTCGGTCATGAAGCCGACGACTTTCAGCGGCTGTTGCGCGTGACATAAACCCGCGGCCACGAACAGCGTCGCTGCCGCGAAACCAAGAAGTCCTGTTGCATTTCGCATAGATTTCCCCTCGAATGTGACTCTATGGTATAGGTCGGGCCGGCGCGGGGGAAATCGCGCCAGCTCATCGCCAGGTCAGGAAGATGAACTGCGCCTCAATCCGGCAGGAAGATGGAGAAGACTGTGCCGCGAAGGGGCTTACGCTGGCTCGATCGGACGTGGATCTTTCCAGAATGTTTTTCAATAATCTCTTTGCTGACCCACAGGCCAAGTCCGGTGCCCGTATCACCCTTGGTGCTGAAGAATGGATCGAAAATGTGTTGCAAGGTCTCCCAGCTCATGCCCTGCCCGGTGTCCGCCACCGTGACCAGGATGCCTCTACGGCCGCTGCGCCAGTCCGTTCCTCTGCGCTCCCTCAGAAAAATGCGGCCGTCGGTCCCGATAGCGTCCAGCGAGTTGCCTACCATATTGGCAACCACCTGGCGAAGTTCTCCGACGAAAAGCATCACCGGCTCCGCTGTGGAATACCGCCGTTCCACGGTTACATCTGTACTTTGAAATCTCCGTTCGAACAACTCGGCTACAGAGTCCAGGACCGCCCCTATCTTGGCAAGAGTCGGATTTGTGGTCTGGCGGTAAAAGCGCAATGACTGCGTGGCGATTTGCGAGACGCGCGCCAGCTCGGACTGAGCCATTTCCAAATATCTCCGCGTCTCCGGCGTCAGGCTGTGGTCTCCTTCAATCAGAAAGAGCAGGTTGATCATGGCTTCGAGGGGATTATTGATCTCGTGGGCAATGGTGGCTGCCAGCCGGCCTGCAGTGGCCAGATTCTCGTTCTGCAGCAAAGCCGCTTGCGACTTTCGCGCCTCGGTAACATCAACTCCAAGCGCGATGATTCCGGACACGGTTCCGTCCGCCGCGCGCATTGGCTGATAAACAAAATTCAGGTACCGCCGTTCAAGCGGCTGGCCGGCATAGCGAGCAATATCGATACCGTATCCGGTCGCGGTAAAAGGCTCGCCCGAACGGTAGACGCCATCGAGGAGCTCCACGAAGCCCTGCTCCACCGACTCCGGGAGTCCTTCCCGCACCGGCTTGCCGATGACGTCCCGTCCGCCGATCAGTTCCTGATAGAAGGGATTGGTGACTTCAAAAATATGATCCGGCCCGCGCATCATGGCCATGAAGGCCGGTGCCTGCTGCAGCAGTTCCACCAGGCGCGTTCGTTCGTTGTGCACCACCTCTTCAGCCTGCCGGTGCTCGGTCACGTCGCGGGTGGTTCCGGCCACTAACTCGACCTCACCGTGGGTGCCGATGACGGGCACAAAGATGTATTCGTAAATTCTTCTGCCCAGCGTACCCGAAAATGGCACCTCGCCGCGGATCGGCTGCCGGGTAGCCACCACCTGTTCAATTTCGCGGTCATGCATGGCCGCGTGCCAGTCCGGGTACCCCAACTCAAGGCAGTTCTTGCCAATCGCGTTGTCCCAGTTGCGCCCCCACAAACTCAGCAGCGCCTGGTTGGCGTAGATAAAGCGATGATCGAGGCCGAAGACGTAAACCAGATCCGGAATATTCGAGAGAGCCGCCTGGTAGGCGCGGTCGATGCGCTCCGACTCCACCAGTTTTCGCTGATGTTCAGTAACGTCCTGGCAGTAGATGGCAAGCCCTGCTTCGCCTGGGTAAGCGTGAATATCCAGCCAGAGGTCGTGCCCTTCCGCGGCATAGCGGTGCTTAAAGTGCTGAGACTCCCCAGTCCTCATCGCATCGCGATAGCGTCGCTCCACCTCGCTGCCGACAAAGGCGGGAAACACGTCCCAATGGGAGTGGCCGAGCAGATCACCGCCGCGTATCCGCGTCACGCGCTCGGTGGCCGGATTCACGTAGACGATCCGGTACTCGCGGTCCAGGAGAACAAACGCATCGGTCATGCTGTCGAGCGCGTATTCGATCCGGAACTTGCCGAAAACACCGGGTTGGGGAACGGTCACTATAACTCACCCTTGGGGAAACTGGTCAGGGAGGACCGAACTACCTCCGATTCGTAAGCGTGCCTCTCTAGTAAAGATGCCAGTTTTGCGGCTTGGTGATGCCTCAGGAGTCGATTGTCGATAAAGTCTTGTCCCGCGGAGCATTGGCGCCGTTGAGAGTGAGGGCTGCGTCGGACGTGTAGTTATTCTCCTTTAAGCCTCCGATTCCCTCTCCTATACCCCTCTCGAGTACCATCGCAATCAAGCATGACCCGCGCACGATCCTACTTCGCTCTTCTACTTGCCGTGGCACTGGCTCCCCACGCCAGCGCCAAGCCGCGCCCTATTCCGGTGAAGGTGGTGGTAGTGGCCATGTTTGAGGTGGGCGCGGATATCGGCGACGTGCCTGGCGAGTTGCAGTATTGGGTGGAGCGCGACCATCTGGACCGGGTGTATCCGCTTGCTGCCGGGTTCCATGCGGTGCGCATGAACGGCCAGGGCGAGATGGCGGTCCTTACCGGGCAAGGCACGGCGCATGCCGCGGCGACCATTATGGCGCTCGGCCTCGACCCTCGCTTTGACCTCAGCCATGCCTATTGGCTCATTGCCGGCATTGCCGGAGCCAGTCCGGATCGGGCATCGCTGGGGTCGGCGGTGTGGGCGCGGTGGGTAGTTGATGGAGACCTGGGCTACGAGATCGATGCGCGAGAGATTCCACCCGACTGGTCCACCGGGTATCTGCCGCTGCGCAAGACGCGGCCCTTTGAGCAGCCGGCGTTGCCGCTGGATGGCCAGGTGTACGCGCTGAACAAAGGGCTGGCGGAGTGGGCCTTTGAGTTGACACGCAACACGCCGCTTGCCGACTCAGTGCACTTGAAGGAGATTCGCAGCCACTTCGACGGCGCTGCCGCGCAACGGCCTCCGTTTGTAACCATGGGCGATGAGGTCTCTTCTTCGACTTACTGGCACGGAACGCTGCTGGATGCATGGGCCTCCGAATGGGTACCCTACTTCACCGGAGGGCAGGGGGTGTTTACGACCACGGCCATGGAAGACACGGGGACGCTCCAGTCGTTGCAGTTCCTGGGCAGCGCGGGGCGTGTGGATGCCAAGCGCATCCTGGTGCTGCGCACGGTAAGCAACTACGACCGCCAGCCACGTGGCACGACGGCGGCCGAGAGCCTGGCACATCAGCGCGTGGGCCAGTATGGGGCTTATCTGCCGTCGCTTGAAGCTGCCTATACTGTGGGGCATGTAGTGGTGAATGAGTTATTGGGCAATTGGCCGAAGTATGAGCACACGGTGATTGGGGCCGAGCAAGCTGCCCCCAACTCGCCGTAGAGAACGTAAAGTTAAGTTGGGTCGCTGGAGAAATCTTCCCATCGCTCGCCATTCGCACAGTAACTTGTCGATTTGGCGTAAGCGGGGCAGACAGTGCAGAATGCTTGAGTTCAGCAAAATCTGCATTCGTTTGCATTCTGCGCCCGTTGATTTGGCCGACGGTAATGCAACCCAAAGGAAGCCGCAATGCATTCTGTCTGGTTCGGTGAGTTTCTGGGCACGCTGGTTCTGGTGCTGTTAGGCACCGGCGTGAATGCCGGGGTGACGCTGCGCAAGTCCTATGCGGCCGACTCCGGCTGGATCGTGATCACCGCGGGGTGGATGCTCGCCGTGCTGTGCGGAGTGCTGGTGGCGCAGGCGTTCGGTAGTCCTGGCGCCAACCTGAATCCGGCCATTACGCTGGCCAGCGCCGTGACCAGCGGAAATTTTTCGCAAATGGCGAGATTCTGGTCCGCGCAGTTGCTGGGCGCAATGGCCGGCGCCGCGCTGATGGCGCTCCACTATGCGCCCCACTGGGCCGTCACGCCGGGGCCGGTCGACAAGTTGGGCGTGTTCTGCACCAACGCCGCGGTGCGAAGCCCCGCGCTCAACATCGTCAGCGAGGCACTTGGCACGGCGGTCTTGGTAGTGGTGGCGGGCGCCATCTCCTCGCATGGAGTCTCGTCGAACGGAGCAGGATCGAACCTGCCCGGCGGGATGGGGCCGTTCCTGGTGGCCAACTTGGTGTGGGGCATTGGGCTCTCGCTAGGCGGAACAACCGGTTACGCCATCAACCCGGCGCGCGATCTGGGCCCGCGCCTGGTTCATGCGTTGCTGCCTATTCCCGGCAAAGGCGGTTCGAACTGGCGCTACGCGCCGATCCCGATTATCGGCGACCTTGCGGGCGCGGCGCTGGCAGGGCTATTGCTCCGTTACGCGCATTTGTAACGCAATAAGCGCTCTTCATTGAACCGTGCCGCACCGCTTCGCGGGAGTTGTATCCTTGTTGGGAGCGGCGCTGCCCGCCGGCCGCTCCATTGCCTCGAGAGGAAAATACGCGATGCCGGAAATTGTTCTACAACTCGACGAGCGAGACAATGCCGTGGTGGCGCTGACGGCGCTGCAACCCGGCATGAATGCGCGGTTCGGTCCCGCGTCGTCCCCGCGGTCGTGTTTGGTTGCGCAACCGATTCCGGTCAAGCACAAGATGGCGATTGCGGCTCTAAAGCCGGGCGACTTGATCTACCTATACGGCATGGTGGTGGGTGAGGTGGTGCAGGCCGTCGCGCGCGGAGAGCTGCTGACCACGCGCAACGTGCGTCATCGCGCGGGCACGTACTCGCCGGTGCGCCAGCCTGCGTCAGCGGGCGCGCCTGATGCCTCACCGTGGGCCGGGTGCAGCTTCATGGGCTACCATCGCGCCGACGGGCAAGTGGGCACGCGCAACTATTGGCTGGTGCTGCCCCTGGTGTTCTGCGAAAATCGAAACGTGGAGCGGATGAAGGAAGCTCTCGAAGAGGAGTTGGGTTACGGGAGCCAGAATAGTTATCGCCAACATGTGCGGCGTTTGATTCAGCAGAGGAGCGAAGACGGAACGCACGCTGCGCCGCACACCCTTGCGACGGAGAGCGTCGCAAGGATGGAACACCCAATGCATGATGCCGCGGGGCGGATTTTCAAGAACCTCGACGGCGTTCGCTTTTTAACCCACCAGGGAGGATGCGGAGGCACGCGGCAGGATGCGCAGGCGCTCTGCGGGCTGCTCGCCGGCTACATCCACCATCCCAATGTGGCGGGGGCCACGGTGCTGAGCCTGGGTTGTCAGAACGCGCAGGCGGAGATGTTGATCGACGAACTGCGCAAGCGCGATAAGGAACTGCGCAAGCCGGTGCTGGTCTTCGACCAACAGAAATTGGGACGCGAAGCGGCGTTGATGAGCAGGGCGCTGGATGAGACGTTCGCCGCGCTGGCGGAGGCCAATCGCATGGAGCGCGCACCCGCGCCGCTGTCGGCGCTGACCGTCGGCCTGAAGTGCGGAGGGTCTGACGGGTTCAGCGGCATCTCGGCGAATCCGGCTGTCGGTTACGTCTCCGATCTAATCGTGGGCGCGGGCGGCAAGACGCTGTTGTCCGAGTTTCCGGAATTGCACGGCGTGGAGCAGGAGATGGTGAACCGCTGCGCGACCGACGCGCTGGCGCAACGGTTCTGCGATCTGATGCAGGCCTACCAGGCGCGCGCCCGTGCGGTGCAGTCCGGCTTCGAGATGAATCCTTCGCCAGGCAACATTGAGGACGGGCTGACGACCGATGCCATCAAGTCAGCAGGCGCGGCGCGCAAAGGCGGCGTGTCAACGATCCGGGATGTGCTTGACTTCCCCGAGTACGCCACCACCCCCGGACTGAACCTGCTGTGTACGCCGGGCAACGACGTGGAGTGCGTCACAGCCCAGGTCGGTGCAGGCGCGAATCTTGTCTTGTTCACCACCGGACTCGGCACCCCCACCGGCAATCCGGTGGCGCCGGTGATCAAGATTGCCAGCAACTCCGCGCTCGCGGCTCGCATGGGCGACATCCTCGACTTCGATGCAGGCCCCATTGTGACCGGCGAAGCAACCGTTGCCGACTGCGCGGAAAAGCTGCTTGAGCTTTCCATTGCGGTGGCCAGCGGCGAGCGGCTCACGAAGGCCGAGCTTTTTGGCCAGAACGATTTCATTCCGTGGAAGCGCGGGGTTTCGCTTTAAGACGTTGAATCCCAGGTCTCAACTTTGCGGCACGCCGACTTTTCTATTTTGGAACCTGGGAAAATTCCGCCTTCTACTCCAGGCACGACGCAACCACCGCAAGCGCCGCGATGGCCGCGGTTTCCGCGCGAAGGATGCGCGGGCCCAGTGATGCGGCGCGCCAGCCGTTAGCGTCGAAGAGGGCCTCTTCATCCGCAGCCCATCCACCTTCGGGGCCGATCGCAATCTCCAGCGTGGGCATATCCGCCTGTGCGCCTGCAATGACTTCTTCGAGCGCCAGTCGCAATGTGGTGGTGCGCTCCTGCTCGGCGAGGACGATGAATCGAGAGCCCGAAGCGAGGCCCGTTGCCATCGACGCCGCTCGCACACGCTCGGCCAGCGGAGCCGGGGCGTGAATGAGAGGCACATCGGAGCGGCGCGCCTGCTGGGCAGCTTCATGCGCAATGCGCCGCCATCGCTCTGCGCGCTTCTCCGCGGCCAGGGCCAGATGCTTCTCCGTACGGCGCGCAATCACCGGAGCCACCGCGGCCACCCCCAGCTCGGTCGCCTTCTCGATGGCCCACTCCATCCGATCGAACTTGAAAATGGACATGACTATCGTAACGGGCAGCGCGGGGTCGGCCTCGACCTCGGCGATCAAATTGAAGCGGATCTCACCCGGGGCGGCGGCGGCAACCTCGGCGTGGAAGACATGGCCGCCCGCGACCACATCGGCCTCCATGCCGGGCTGAGCGCGCAGCACGCGCGCCAAATGCTCAGCCTGTGCGCCAGTAATTGTGGCGGTGGCTTCATCCCAATGTTCAGCGATCCAACGTCGACGGGTCATGATCTCTCCACAACGTTCTCTCTGCCTGAAGTCTATTCCGTCCGCATGAACATTGGCGTTTAATCACTCCGCATAAACACTGAGGGGGACGCTTCTTGCGTCCCCCTCAGTGTTGCCTTTTGGTTGGATGCCGCGACTACTTCTTCTTTGCGGCCTTCTTTGCCGCCTTCTTCGCGGGTGCCTTCTTGGCTGCCTTTTTAGTTGCCATTTGCCTATTCTCCCTTTTCGATGGGTTGCATCGATTCTGCAATATTAAATTGCAGTTGAATGAATGTATAGATTTATGTATCGCAAGTGTCAAGAAAAAAACGACGGAAGAGTGGAAAAAGGGTCAACAATTTTTGGGAGGCGGAAGGACGGATCGATGTGCGCTTTCAATAAAGTGGTGTGACTTGAGCCATGCGAGCGCCGCGCCGGCGATGAAATCGTGAACTGCAAACGAAGTATTGCCGAGCCAAAGAGCGCGCGATGGAGAGTGAGCAAGCTGAACGACACACCGAAAACAGCGATGAGAAACATGTGGCGCGCGCCATCGCACGCAGCGGCCGCATCCAGACAGAGCGTCGAAAACATCACGCCCACGCGCGCTTTGCGATGCATCCGCGCCATGAGCCACTGCCACAGCGAGTTGAGGAATGCGATCTCCTGAGTGAGGCCAGCCACAGCGCAGAACAGGGCGAGAGTGCTTGAGTAAGCTGAACGGGAAAAGGATGCGGCGAGCAAAGCCTGAGCCAAAGGTTCAGCTCGCGCAGGCTAACGGGGGCAATCAAGAGAGCACAGCAGCTCAGCCGCAGCCACCGAACGAGAAGGTCCGCAGATTCCAAACCGGCTGGCTCAGCACTCGATGATGTTGAGGGCGAGGCCGGCGAGGCTGGTCTCCTTGTAGCGCGATTGCATGTCGAGGCCGGTGAGGTACATGGTTCGAATCACCTGATCCAGCGAAACCTTGTGGGCTTCCGACTCGTTGAGCGCCAGGCGCGAGGCTTGCACCGCCTTAGCCGCGCCCATCGCGTTGCGCTCGATGCAGGGAATCTGCACCAGGCCGCCGATAGGATCGCAGGTCATCCCCAGGTTGTGCTCCATCGCGATCTCCGCGGCGTGCTCCACCTGTCCATTGGTGCCGCCGAGAGCGGCCGTGAGTCCGCCAGCGGCCATTGAGCAGGCCACGCCCACCTCGCCCTGGCAGCCCACCTCCGCGCCGCTGATCGAAGCGTTCTCTTTGTAAAGAATGCCAATGGCCGCCGATGTAAGAAAGAAACGCATCAGGCCCTCATGGTCGGCCTCGGGCAGGAAGCGCTCGTAATAGTGAGCCACGGCGGGCACCACGCCTGCGGCGCCGTTGGTGGGCGCGGTCACCACACGTCCGCCCGCGGCATTCTCTTCATTCACCGCCATGGCGTAGACCGTGACCCAGTCGAGCGGCGCCAGCGGATCGTTGCGCACACCAGCCGCTTCCTTCTCGCGCAATCGTTCAGCCAGTCGGCGCGCGCGGCGGCGCACCTGCAAGCCGCCGGGCAGAATGCCTTCCGCCTTCATGCCGCGCTCGACGCAGGTCTGCATGGCTTGCCAGATACGGTCGATCCCTTCGCGCACGATCTGGACCGGCGCGCGATCCGCTTCGCGTGCCGCCAAGGCGCACTCGTTCTCAAGCATCAACTGGCTGATGGAGAGCTCATGGGCCTGCGCCGTGGCCAGCAACTCCGCGGCGTTATGGAAGGGAAACGGAATGGCCGGCTGATTTTGAATAGACGGGTCAACGCCGTCTTCGGTGATGAATCCGCCGCCGATGGAAAAAAACGTGCGCTCGTCGAGCACCGCGCCGGCCGCGTCAAAGACCGTGAGCCGTAATCCGTTGGGATGCTGGGTAAGCGCGCCGGGCGGAAACATGACCGAGCGGTGGAAAACAAGGTCGCTCGATTCTTGAAAAGGGATCGATTTGACTCCGGCAAGTTGAATCCGTCCGGTCGCGCGAATTTCTCCAACCGTTCTCTCGATGACCGCGGGATCGATCGATGCCGGTTCGTTGCCTGACAAACCAAGCAGGACTGCCCGGTCGGTAGCGTGGCCCATCCCGGTGAGCGCCAGCGATCCAAATAGATCCGCTTGCACGCGTGCCACCCGTGCGAGCTCTCCGCGCGGTTCAAGTTCCCTGGCAAACCGGCAGGCCGCGCGCATGGGTCCCATGGTATGCGAACTCGAAGGGCCGACACCGATTTTGTACAAGTCGAAGAGACTGGTCGTCACGCAACAGATTGTAGCGTGGAATGGGTAAGTCGGGCTGGCGGATGAACACGGTTGGTCTCAGTACCACGCGGGGTTGGCTGCCGGTGATAGACTTCGTGCAACCTTGCATCATGCTTTTCAAAGCCCTCAGCGCGGCGGTATACGGCATTGACGCCAACCTGATTGACGTTGAAGTCGACTACAGCGGCGTGGTTGCGGAAAAGGAAGTCTTCCACACCGTGGGACTGCCGGATGCCGCGGTGCGCGAGAGCCGCGACCGTGTACGCGCCGCGATCAAGAACTCCGGCTACCTGATCCCGCCCACCTTCATCACCATCAACCTGGCCCCTGCCGACATGAAAAAAGAAGGCGCGGGCTTTGATCTTCCCATAGCCGTCGGACTGCTCGGCGCTTACGGCGCGCTGCGCATCAACGACCTCGGCCGCTTTCTGCTGGTGGGCGAACTGGGGCTCGACGGCAGTGTGCGCGCCGTAGCGGGCATGTTGCCGGTGGCCATCCTGGCACGCGAGAAGGGCATTCCCAACCTGATCTTGCCCGCAGCCAACGCCGCCGAGGCCGCCGTAGTGGAAGGTGTGAATGTCTACCCGGTCTCGTCGTTGCTCGATGTGCTGGAACTGCTCAACTCGGTGTTGGTAGGCGCGATTCAGCGCGAGCCGTTCCGGGTATCGACTGAGGCGCTGCTGGGCGAGCTGCAACATTTCAACGTGGACTTCAAAGACGTGCGCGGCCAGCAAACCGCCAAGCGCGCGCTCGAGGTGTCCGCGGCCGGCAGCCACAATATTCTGATGATCGGGCCGCCCGGCTCGGGAAAGACCATGCTGGCCAAACGCTTGCCGTCCATCCTGGCGCCGCTCACGTTTGACGAAGCTCTCGAAACCACCAAGATTCACTCCGTGGCCGGAGTGTTGGATGGAGCAGCAGGCCTGGTGACGCAGCGGCCTTTCCGCGCGCCCCACCACACCATTTCCGATGCCGGCTTGATCGGCGGCGGAATCGTACCTCGCCCCGGCGAAGTTTCGCTGGCGCACAACGGGCTCCTGTTTCTCGACGAGCTGCCGGAGTTTCCGCGCAATGTGCTTGAGGTTCTGCGCCAGCCGCTCGAAGACCACACGGTGACCATCGCGCGGGCCTCCATGTCGCTCAGCTTTCCGGCGCGCTTCATGCTGGCGGCGGCCATGAACCCATGCCCCTGCGGCTACTTCAACGACAAGTCGCGCGAATGCATGTGCACCCCGCCGATGATTCAGCGGTATGTGTCGAAGGTCTCTGGGCCGTTGCTCGATCGCATCGACATACACATTGAAGTGCCGGCGGTGCAATACAAAGAGCTGCGTGGCGGAGCGGCAGCCGAGGGGTCAACCGAGATTCGCGGCCGGGTGATGGCCGCCCGGGACCGGCAGCGGCAACGATTCATGAAGGCCGGGGAGAAGATTTTCGCGAACGCGCAGATGACTACGCGGCAGGTTCGCACCCACTGCGAACTGGGTGCCGATGCCGAACGGCTGCTGGAGCGGGCCATGCAGCAACAGGGCCTGACCGCCCGGGCACATGACCGCATTCTCAAGGTTGCCCGCACCATTGCCGATCTGGAAGGCGCCGAGAGCCTGGCCGTGGCCCACCTTGCCGAGGCCATCCAATACCGCACCCTGGACCGCAGCTATTGGGCGTAGGCCGGGGAAAATCGGGCGCTGGGCCGAGGTTCGGACCGTTGCGCGTATTGTCGAGTTTTGTCATTACAATTGGCGAGATCCGACATTCCCGGTACCCGGATAGGCCCCGACACGGCAAATTGGCATTACGAGCAGGCCGGTGGCGGGAGAGACGCTCGGAATCTACCTCGAAAAGAGGACCTTATCTGTCTCATTTAATGAATCTTATTGATTGCACGTCCGGGATCAATTCTGGGTCAACCCTGAAGAGGAGAAGCCCGGAAAAAACGGTTGACCCGAAATTCGGATCGTTATATATTGTGGAATACCATCCAAAAGTGCGAGTTGCAGTGAGCAATTTTGCACAGCCTTCTATCATTTCCCGCATCATAATGAGCAGAAAGCTCAGCCGTTGATGCCCCCGGTGCGTTTCGACCTCCGCCGGAAAAGGGAAAACGGGCAAATGGATAACCCCGGCGGCCATGTATATCGCGGATTCGGGAAAAGCCTGTTCCATGGTGTGCGAATGTGCGTCAAAGTTTTTGAACTGGATGCGCATCTTGTGCGTCTAAAGGTTGGAAGCGGCAAATTAGGGCGGCCTTCGATCAAATTGGCTTCCCTGATGCACCGGCGGCGCCAAGTAGTTCCGGCCGGGCAGGATTTCAAGAAGGAGAGACTCGTCATGCGTTCTGATTTAGTATTTGGGGCACTTTCTCATGTGTCCAATCGCTACCAGCTCTGCCAACTGGCTAGCAAGGCAACCCGTATGCTTCACAAGCCGAACACACGGCTGCAAGATACCACCAATGAAGTTCTGGGCCGCTTTCACACCGCCAATCCTGGGTCAGCAGCGCCGGTTGCGGCGCCCGCGGCTCAGCCGGTTGAGCGGCGCCGCGCTGCCTGAGCGCGCCCGCAAAGCGTATAGTTGAATCAGGCAACTGTTTTCAAGGCAGCTTTCCGGTAAAGGCAGCTGCCCTTTCCGGCTTTACAATAGTCCACGTGAATTCGGGAGATGCCCATTTGGGAGATGCCCGTGGCGCGGAATGCGCCGGCAGCCTCTTAAATCTCCCACCCGGTCTTCTTCTGGAGCACTTCCCTTCTCATACCCCCTCACAAACTCCCTCCCATCGTAGGTAAACATGACCATCGCAGAACTGAAAGAAAAAAACATCACCGAATTGAGCCGCATTGCGCGCACCCTGGAAATCCCGGGCGCCAGCGGCCTTCGCAAACAGGATCTGATCTTCAAGATTCTCCAGGCGCAAAGCGAAAAAGAGGGCCACATCTTCGCCGAAGGCGTGCTGGAGATTTTGCCCGACGGCTACGGCTTCCTCCGCTCGCCCGACTACAACTATCTGCCCGGTCCGGACGATATATACGTTTCGCCTTCCCAGATTCGAAAATTCGATCTCAAGACCGGCGACTCGATCAGCGGCAATGTCCGGCCGCCGCACGAGGGCGAGAAGTATTTTGCCCTGGTCAAGATCGAGGCCATCAACTTCGAATCGCCGGAGGAGACGCGCAACAAGATTCTCTTCGACAACCTCACCCCGCTCTATCCCCAGGAGCGCATCAAGATGGAGACGGTCCGCGAGGGCATCAGCGGCCGAGTCATGGATCTGCTGACGCCGGTGGGCAAAGGCCAGCGCGGCCTCATCGTGGCTCCCCCCCGCACCGGCAAGACCATGCTGTTGCAGTCGATCGCAAACTCCGTTTCGACTAACCACCCTGAGGTCGTGCTGATCGTCCTGCTGATCGACGAGCGGCCTGAAGAAGTGACGGACATGCAGCGTTCGGTAAAGGGCGAAGTCATCAGCTCCACCTTCGATGAGCCGGCAGCCCGCCACGTGCAGGTAGCCGAAATGGTGATTGAAAAAGCGAAGCGGCTGGTGGAGCACAAGCGCGACGTGGTGATTCTGCTGGATTCGATCACCCGCCTCGCCCGCGCCTACAACACCATCGTCCCTCCGTCGGGCAAAGTTCTCTCGGGCGGCGTCGATTCAAACGCCCTGCAACGGCCCAAGCGCTTCTTTGGAGCGGCCCGCAACATTGAAGAAGGCGGCTCATTGACCATCATCGCCACAGCCCTGGTGGATACCGGATCGCGCATGGACGAAGTTATCTTCGAGGAGTTCAAGGGCACCGGCAACATGGAGATCATCCTGGACCGCAAGCTGGTGGACAAGCGTGTCTTCCCGGCCATCGACATCCAGCGTTCCGGCACCCGCAAAGAAGAACTGCTCATTCCCAAGGACGATCTATCGCGCATCTGGGTGCTGCGCAAGGTGCTCAACCCGCTGTCGCCGGTGGAGGCCATGGAAGTCGTTGTCAGCCGCCTGGAAAAGGTGCGCAACAACGCCGAATTTCTGGCCAGCATGAATCAGCTGTAAAGCATGCACAAAGAGGAGCGACGCTCATGATTTTTGGCGCCCATGTAGTCGTTCACAGTAAGGACGCAGCGGCCGATCGAGCTTTCCTCCGGGACATACTTGGATTTGCATCCGTAGATGCAGGCCGCGGTTGGCTGATCTTCGCGCTGCCGCCGGCGGAACTGGCGGTTCACCCCGCCGAAGCGCATGAACGGCACGAGTTGTATTTCATGTGCGACGATCTAAAAGCCGAGATGTCCGCACTCGAGAAGAAGGGCGTCCGCTGTTCTGAACTGCACGAAGCGAGATGGGGTTCGATCACCAAGATCCCACTCCCCAGTGGAGGCGAAGTGGGCCTCTACCAGCCGAAGCATCCAATTGCGCTGACCCTCAACTCAAACTGAAGCAATGCTGGGATCGGCGGCCCTTTCCGTATTTGCCGCGCGCTGATAAGATAAAGAAGTTATGGGGCTGTAGCTCAGCTGGGAGAGCGCCTCGTTCGCAACGAGGAGGCCAGCGGTTCGATCCCGCTCAGCTCCACCAATTCCTATTCAACTCAAAGCCCCGATCAGTTCCCTATCCGCACGTTTTCGCCCACGGCCTTCCCCATCGCTTTCAGGTACGCGTCCAGCGTCGCCGTTTGGCCCATCACGAATTTTGAAACGAACCGAAAGGCGGGGTTGTAGACCTCTCCATCCTCGGTAATCCGCACCCGGGTTTCGCCGTTCGCCGGCTCGAGCACAAAACTCCAGGTGCCGCCGTAGGGAAGATTCTCGGTGGCGATGCGCCGCTGGATGGCCAGTGGAGGCCTGCTTTGTTGCAGCTCATAAAGAATCGTCTCGCCCCGCTTGGACGTTTCGCGTTGAAACTGATTACCTCCGTCCGCGGAGATCAGTTCGCAGGCCTTCACATCCGGCCGCCAGACCTGGCTTCCGGCGATGAGCGGGAAGAGCCGTTCGGGGCTCGCCATGAACACGGCACTGCGCGCAACCACGTGCCGCTTGGGCAGCATGGCTCCGATCGCGATCACAACCGCCACCAGCAGCAACAGCACCCCGAACCCAACGAGAGCAATCTTCATCCTTCCCTCACTCTCCTTCTCCTCTTGAGCAGAATCGCGGCAGCCTGAGCCAGGCTTTCCATTCCGGCAAGCGCCCGCTCCGCTTCGGCCGGCTGCATCAACCGGAACATCTGCCGCACCAGTTGCGGATTCAGCACCGTATTCTCTTCCTTGATTCGATTGCCGGCGGGGGTCAGCGTCAGCCTGGCCGACCGCCGGTCACGCTGGCCTGCTTCTCCGTGAGCGGGTTGCCTGCCTCGTCAGCCCGCATGTGGTCGCGATGACAGGCAAGGTAGATCGTAGGATAGGCCGCAAGCATTCGCTCGACATTCGTCTCCAACATACCGGGTAGCATGGCGTGAATGGTTTGATTCGTCAAACAAATTCTTGGGCCGCACCTGGCGGCGCCGGAAGTCAACAGTCTCTGGCTCGATGCGGAGCAACTGTATACTTGGGGTGCCCCGACCAGGTGATCGATTGCCCCAGTTCATCTCCAGCCCTGCTCCTGAGCCGGAAGCGCCCGTCCAAGCGCTCCGGCCGCTCTGCGTGGACCTGGACGGCACACTGGTCAAGTCGGATACGCTCGTTGATTCGTTGCTGGCGCTCTTGCGCACGCGCCCTTTGCTGGCGTTCAGGCTGACGGGGCATCTTCTTCACGGCAAAGCTGCATTCAAGGCCATCGTCACCGAATCCGTCTCCCTCGATGTTGCGCATCTGCCCTACAACCACGAATTGTTGCGATTTCTTCAGCAGGAACATGCGCAAGGCAGGGCGATCTATCTGGCCACAGGCGCGGACGTGCAGTTGGCGCGCCGCGTTGCCGCTCATTTGGGTATCTTCAGCGGAGTTCTGGGATCAGACGGCGCCACCAACTTGACCGGATCGAAGAAGCTGGCCGGTTTGCGCAACCATTTGGGCGCCGCGCCATTCGATTACATCGGCAATAGCTCGCCCGATCTGCCGCTGCTGGCCCAGGCAACGGAAGCCATGGTGGCCAACCCGAGCCTGGCGCTGCGCATGAGGCTCCGTGCTCGCGGCATACATCCCACGCGCAGGTTTCAAGAGCGCAGACATCCACTGGCTTCACTGCTGAACGCCGTGCGCCTTCATCAGTGGGCCAAAAATCTGCTCATCTTTGTGCCCCTGCTGCTGTCGCATGCCTTAAGCGTGGGGAAGCTGCTCACGGCGCTGGCGGCCTTTTGCTGCTTTTCGCTCACCGCATCCGCGGCCTACATTGTGAACGATCTTCTGGATATCGACGCGGATCGCCGTCATCCCCGCAAGCGCCTGCGACCTTTTGCCTCGGGCGATCTGCAGGCCTTTACCGGAATCGGCATAGCGACAATTTTTCTCCTGCTGGGACTTTTGGGCGGCCATTTACTTCCCGGAGGCTTCTATGCTTGGCTGCTGCTTTATCTCGCCACCTCGCTCACCTACTCTGTTTATCTCAAGCGGATCGCGCTAGTCGATGTGCTGGTGCTCTCCGGCTTGTACATCCTACGCCTGCTGGCCGGCAGCGCGGCAACGCAGACGCCTATCTCTCACTGGCTGGCCGGCTTCTCCATGTTTCTTTTTCTTTCGCTGGCCATCGTCAAGCGATTTACCGAACTGGAGAATCTCCGCGCCAGCAATACAACGCCCCGAAACGGACGCGGCTATCTCTTGGCGGACTTGCCGCAGATGCGCGGCTTCGGCACCGCCAGCGCGTATGCTGCGGTGGTGGTGTTCGCCATTTATATCAGCGGGCCGGATGTGGTGAAGCTCTACCACGTGCCAAAACTGCTGTGGCTGATTACTCCGCTGATGATTCTGTGGCTCAATCGCGTGTGGCTGCTCGCCTCGCGAGGGGAACTCGACGAAGACCCGGTGACCTTTGCCCTCACCGATCGCATGAGCCAGTTGATTGGCCTTGCAGTGGTGGTCATCGCGTGGCTGGCGCTGTAAGGGTTGACTGTCGTTGCTATCACTGATAGCAATATGATACTATCGGTAGCAGATAGGAAAGGAATCAAGCTGCCATGGCTGCCGTTACCGTTCGCAACCTGCCCGAGAAGACGCATCGCGCGCTCAAGGTGCGCGCCGCACACAACGGGCGCAGCACAGAAGCCGAGATTCGTGTGATTTTAGAAGAGGCAGTCTCGCCAAAGCCGCGACTCATGATTGGGTCCGAGCTAGCCGCCTTCGGCCGCCGCTATGGCGGCATAGAGCTCAATTACAAGCGCGATCGCAGGCCCATTGAACCAGCAGAATTCAAATGATGCGCTCTCAGCAATTCCGCCGGCCATGATCATTCTCGATACCAACGTCATCTCGGAACCGTTGAAGCCGCGCGCCGATCCGGCTGTCATTCGATGGCTCGACGCGCAGGATCCCGACACGCTTTACCTTACCGCCGTCAATCTGTCGGAAGTGCTGATCGGCATCGCTCTTCTTCCCGCGGGCAAGCGAAAGCGCGGCATGGAACTTGCTGCACAATCGCTGCAAATGAAGCTCTTTGCGAACCGATTTCTCTCCTTCGACCGGGAAGCCGCTATCGCATTCGCCCTCCTGGGAAGCCGCGCGGCAGCGAAGGGCTATCCCATCTCAATGGCCGACTGTCAGATCGCCGCCATCGCCGCCGTGCATGGCTTCGCCGTCGCCACGCGCGACACCGCGCCATTCCGCGCTGCCGGCGTTCCGGTCATCAATCCGTGGGAGAACTGAACGATGGGCGCGGAATTCCCGTTTCTGACCTAACTTGATCTCGCTATCGGGCCGTTCCCTGATCCCTGTTCCTAGTTAAACAAATCCTTCATCTTCTCCAGCAGTCCAGGCGAGGCGGGTTTGTTCTCCACGGTCAGCGACTCGGCCAGCTTGCTCACCAGTTCGCGCTGGGCGCGCGAGAGTTTCTTGGGAATCTGCACCAGCACCTTCACGATCAGATCGCCGCGGCCCTTGTCATTCAGGTAAGGAACGCCGCGCCCGCGGACGTGTATTTCGCGGCTGCTCTGCGTGCCCTCGGGGATCTTGAGCATCACCGGGCCGTCGATACCGGGGATCTCAAATTCTGCGCCCAGGGCTGCCTGCGGAAAGCTGATGGGAATCACGCAATGCAGATCGTTGCCGGTGCGCTCGAAGAAGTCGTGCGCCCGCACCGAGAGCACAATGTAGAGGTCGCCCCTGGGACCGCCGGAGCGGCCCGCGTCGCCTTCCCCGGCGTAGCGGATGCGGGTTCCGTCCTCCACCCCTGCGGGCACTTTGACGTTGAGCTTCAGTTCGCCGTGGACGCGCATGGCGCCGCGACAGGCGGGGCAGGGATCGCCGATGATGGAGCCGGCGCCACCGCAGGCGTTGCAAGTGCGGGCCACGGAGAAAAAGCCTTGTTGATAGCGAATCTGGCCGCGACCCTGGCACTGCGCGCAGACCGTGGGACCCCGGCCGGAGGCGCTGCCGCGGCCGCTGCAGGTAGCGCAGGTCTCAAGGCGACGGAGCCGGACTTCGGTTTCAGTGCCGAAGATGGCGGCCTCGAAGTCGATGGTCAGGTCAAAGCGGATGTCGTCTCCGCGTTGCTGGCGCGTGCCGCGCTGCGAGGTGCCGCCCACGTTGAACATCTCGCCGAACAGATCGCCGAAAATGTCGCCGATGTCCACGCCGCCGGCAAAGGGTCCGCCGCCAAAGCCGGAGCCTTGCCCGCCCAGGCCGGCATGGCCGTAGCGGTCGTAGGCGGCGCGCTTGTCGGCGTCGCTCAGCACCTGGTAGGCCTCGCTGGCCTTCTTGAACTGTTCCTCAGCTGCATGATTGCCAGGATTGCGGTCGGGATGGAACTTGAGCGCCAGCTTGCGATAAGCGCTCTTCAATTCCTGATCGCTGGCCTCGCGGGAGACACCAAGGACCTCGTAGTAGTCTGCTTTGGCCACTCTTGCACTCATTCGTTTGTCTGCTTGGGGTTGGATACCACGCGCACCAGCGCTGGGCGCAACAGCCGCTCGCGCAGCCGGTAGCCGCGGCGAACCTCCTCGGCCACGTGCTGGTCGGGCAGGTCGAGACGCTCGACCGAGCCGAGCGCTTCATGCAGACGGGGATCGAAAGGCTCGCCGACCGCGGAAACTGGATTCACCTGCAACTGGCGCAGGATCTCTTCCATCTGCTTCACAATCAGCTCCACGCCGGAGCGCAACTGTTCCGCCGAGCCTTTGGACTTGAGCGCCAGCT
The DNA here is from genome assembly GCA_003162495.1 of Acidobacteriaceae bacterium. Lineage (GTDB taxonomy): Bacteria > Acidobacteriota > Terriglobia > Terriglobales > Acidobacteriaceae > Telmatobacter. The sequence goes on along the minus strand of PMOF01000299.1, from coordinate 12,263 downwards.
CGAAGTTATCGAGCACCGGCAGAAACTGTTCAACTACGCTCCCCGTGGCGTACTCGCGAAAGTCGATCCGCTCCCGCTCTGCGCGCTTGCGGGCGTTCTCAAACTCGGCCTGCAGGCGAGCCACGCGGTCCAGCAACTGATCGCGCTCTGCCTTCAACTTGTCGAAGTCGGCGCGGCTTGGGACAGCTTCGGCGTTGGCCGGCATTTGTTCCGCATCGGCGAGGATTTCTTCCTTGGCGCCGGGTGCAACATCCCCCGAATCCGACTCTTTCAACTCTGTTTCCTGTTCTGGCATAACTCTGCGATTTCTCCGAAACATCAAATGGACCTGATTCCATGATAATTGGCGCGAGGGCCGACGTGCTCCCTGCGGTTTGCGATGCTGGCTTCAGAATGCCGGGAGAAGCCTAATCCGCAGGAACCTCCAGCAGGCGCTCGGAAAGGCGGGCTATGTACCTCACCGCCTGGATCATCTCCTGATATTGGATGCGCGTGGGGGCAATGACGGCGACCGTGCCCAGGTTGCCGCCGCCCAGCCGTGCCGGAGCGCCGATCAGAACCAGGTCCTGCATGGCCGGAGAAGCGTCGTCCAAACCCACCACCACGCGAACCTCCTGTTGGCGTCCGTCCACATAGGCGGTCAGAAGCTCCACCAGCCGCTGCTTGGCCTCCAGTGCCAGCAGCATCTGGCGCAGGCGCTCGCGGTCCAGCTCGGCGCTGATCAGATTGGCCATTCCATCCACAAAAATGGCGGGACCGGCCTCATCCCCGGCCAGCGCGCCCTTGCGGCATAGTTCCTCCACCGAGGCCAACATCTGCTGGTAGGCTTCCCGCTCCACCTCCACCCGGCGTGCAATCTCGGCGCGAATTCGGTCGATCGGCCAGCCGCGGAAGTTCTCGTTCAAATAGCGCGCCGCGGTTTCAAGCTCAACATGCGCCAGGTCGCGATCCAATTGCAGCACCCGATCCTGCACCGCGCCGGCCTGAGTAACCAGCACAGCCAGCACGCGGCCCGTCGAGAGGCGCGAAAAGTGGATGTGTTCCAGTACCTGGCCTGCGGTAGAACTTGCCAGAGCCACCCCCAGGCCGCTGGAAATCAGCGCCAGCACATGCGAGGTGCGTTCAAGATAGTCATGGGAACTGGTGACGCCGGTGAAGTGTTCTTCAATCTGTCCGCGGCGAACCTCGCTCAAAGGCGAAGAACTCATATTGGCGGAGCCTTGGGGCAGGGAGCTGGCTGGCTGCGCTCCTGCTGCCATGCGACCCAGTTGCGAACCCGGCTGGGTGATCTGTTCCACGTAATAGCGGAATGCCGCGGCGGTGGGAACACGGCCGGCGGATGTGTGCGGTTGCTCCAGCAAGCCCGCCTCGCCCAGCGTGGCCATCACGTTGCGCACGGTGGCGGAACTAAGCCCCTCGCGGTCGGCAAAGGACTGAGCGACAGCCTGCGAGGCTACGGGCTCACCGGTTGCGATATACAGCTCAATAATCGTCGTGAGCACCAGCCGCTCCCGCGGACTGACGCGCGCATCTGGCATTTTTCCTGCTCTCGATCTCTCGAATCCATCCTGGTCCGCCGGGCGCTAAAGAACAGGGCATTGGCCCAGCCTGAACCGCGAACAACTTCTCTAATCCTTTGTACTGCTTACATTTACGAATGGAAAAGAATAAGGATCCCCATCTAATGGTATGGATTCTGCATGGCTCCTGTCAAGCCGAACCAGCCCTTTGCGATTACCCAGGTTCCCGTCTGGTTTCCGGCATTCCATTCATCGGCCGCCAATCTCGGGCCAGGTCACAGAGCCATTCCAGCCAGATCCGGCGCACATGAACAAGAGCAAAGTTGAGTGCGGGGTTTTTTCCTGGGTAACTCGGACCGGCATTCCCCCTTACTCGAGCAATTAAGTTACGGCTGGTCGTAATAGCCAGAGCTGGTGCGTGTGGTCAGCCCCGGTTGAGTAACCTGTACCTTCAGATCGTGGTACTCGTTGGTCTGCATGGCCGGAGGCGGAGCGAAGGTGAGCGTGTAATAAGCGCCGATATCCGCAACGCAACTATTAATCTGGCCGGCTATATCATTGCTCGGTTCCAGCACCCGGCCGCCGGTTTGCATCGCTAATACCTGAAGCGACACGTTCCCTGCTTCGGCCCTGCGAAAGTCCTTCACCGGTTTCAGATACGCCTCGTAGAGAAGCCTATCGTCCGCTGCGTTCAGCGTATAAAGACCGTAAAGCACAATACGAGCCTCGCGCAGCTTCTTTGAGACTTCAAGAATATCTTCATAGTGCCGTTGCCTGACTTCGGTGGACAAAGTGAATTGAGGACCGTCCAGGAGCGGCCAGCCATTGCCGAGCCAGACGATCATCTTTCTTCCCGGCCTGCGCGCATAATTATCCGCGATCCCCTTCAGCGTTTGGACTGAAGCCGTGAACTGCTCTGCCAAACCATAACTTCCTGCCGCCGTTCCTCTCGCACGCACGGTACCCACCGAGGTATTCATCATCGCGGCCAGAGCGTTGCCATCTTTGGTGGGCAAAGGCAACACCCGCAGCCCGTCGCTCCCATAAGCCAGGATCGAAACCGGCTGCGCAAGACGGCCGCCGTTCTGGCGCAGAAACTTCTCCAATTGAAGCCGCAACAAGGTGACAGCCTGATAGGGCATATTGACGGAGTCCAACACGATAACGACTTCGACGGGAGGATCGAATTTACTGCCCACAAGTCCGTCGGTGCGGCGAAAGCTGAGAATCTTCCGGGGCTGGTTGTTATCCAGAAGTGTGAAGTCGGGTGGCTCCAATTCGGCCACCGATTTGCCTGCCTTATCATTCACCACCACATCAAGAGTGATGCGTGTTGGCATTGAGGCTGTCGCTATCGACGAGGATTGCGGCTGCGCAACGACCGCTGAAGGCGCGCTTTGCTGAGCAAGGATCACTGCCAGGAAACAAGCAAGGATAGAAAAGCAAGTCCAGCGTGAGATTCTCATAGAGATTTTTCCTGCAGTGAGTTTAACTTAATTCAACGGCTCTTGCCGCTGCAGTCTACGGCTGGTCGTAATAGCCGGTGTTGGTGCGGACGGTGAGTCCCGGCTGACTTACCTGCACCTTCAGGTCGTGATACTCATTGGGTTTTTCCGCGCGCGGTGGATCGAAGGACAAGGTGTAAAAAGCGTTGGCGTCCGCAACGCAGCTATCGATCTGGGCGGCCAGGTTGTTATCCGGTCCCAGGATCTTTCCGCCGGTCTGCGTCACCAGCACCTTAAGCGCCAAATTGCCGGTACCAGCCTGCTGGGCCGACTTCACCCCTTTCAAATAATCCTGATAGAGCCGCGTGTAGTCGAGATCGGTGCCGCCGGCGCCCAGGTTGCCGGGGGCCACACTATACACAACCGTGCGCGCCTCTCGCAGTTTGGTGGAAAGCTCGACGATGCCGTCGAAGTAACGCCGCTGGTCCTTTTCGGAATAATAGCCAAGCACCGGAGTCGTCAGCATCGGCCATCCGGGACCGACCCAAATCAACAACTTTCTGCCTGATCTCGTTGCTTCATTCTCGGCGATGGTTTCCATTGCCCGGGCGGATCGCTGAAAGCGCTCCAGCAAGCCTTCCCCGCCCATGGCCGTGTCGATTGTTCTCATGCTGCCCTTGATCTGCTGAACCACGCCGACCAGCGCATTGCCGTCCACCGAAGGTCGAGGCTGGATACGCAAGCCTGCGTCAGTGAGCAGCATGATGGAGACCGGCTGCGCGAGATGCCCGCCATTCTCGCGCAAAAACTGCTCAATCTGCTGCCGGACAAAGGATACCTGCTGGAAAGGAAGGTTGGCCGTATCGATAACCAGAATCACCTGGACCGCCGGGTCGGGTTTAACCGTGATTCCGTCAAAGGAGCGGAAGGACAGAATCTTGCGCGGTTGGCCGTCGTCGAGCAGTTTGAAGTCCGACGGTTCCAGGCCAGGTACGGGCTTGCCGGCGGCATCGTTCACCATTGCGTCGAGATGGATGCTGCCAGCCGCAGTGACCCGACTGGGCGAAGGAGCCGGCTGAGGCGCATGACGGTGAGTGAGCGTCGGGTCCGGCGGAACTGAAGTCTGCTGTGCGAAGACCACTGCCTGCAGACCGGCAAGAAAAAGAAAGTACGCAAAGCGCGACCTGCTCATGGCTGGAGTTCTCCCCTGACTTCTGACAGTACCAAGGAGAGAGTTTAACTCCTCTACTCGAAAAGGCATAATCATCGCTGGTCGGCCTGCATCATTCTGAAAGACGGGTAGTTCGATGGTTCCTCCAACAACCAAACCGCTATGATTGTGACTGCGCGCAAAAAAAAACCAGCGCATCGGTATCCATGCCCCCCACCCTCTTCATCTCGGCAGGCGAAGCGAGCGGCGAACATTACGGCGCGCTGCTGATTGAATCGCTGAAGAAGCAGCTTGCCGCAACCGGCCAGACGGCGCGCTTCTTCGGCATGGGCGGGGAGCGCATGGTTGAGGCGGGCCTGGACCGCGTGGTGCGGTCGGAAGACATGGCGGTGATGGGCATTACCGAGGTCGTTCGCCACCTGCCGCGCATCTACGCCGGGTTCCGCAAACTTAAGCAGGCTGTCCGGGAGCGAAGACCGGATGTTGCCGTGCTCATCGACTTTCCCGACATCCACCTCAAGCTGGCCAAAGAGCTGCATCGGCAGGGAGTTCCCGTGATTTTCTTTGTCAGCCCCCAGTTATGGGCCTGGAAAAAGCACCGAATCAAGCTGGTTCAGAAGTATGTCAGGCGGATGCTGGTGATCTTTCCCTTCGAGGAACCGTTCTATCGCGAGCGCGGCGTCGAGGCGGAGTTTGTGGGCCATCCGCTGGCGGATTTGCCGCTCCCGGCCATGAGCCGCGAACAGTTCGCCGCAGAAAACGGCCTGGACCCCACAAAGACCTGGGTCGGCCTGCTTCCGGGCAGCCGGCCCAGGGAAATTCGCGCCAATCTGCCAGAGATGCTGCAAGCAGCTCGGTTGCTGTCTGCGCGAAGCCATCCCGGCGAATATGGGTTTGTGATCCCGCTGGCCCCAACCCTCAATGCGCCGCAGCGCGACGAAGTCCGGCGGCTGGTAGAGATCCATTCAGACGGCCTGCCCGTAAAGTTGGTGGAAGATGCGCGCGCCGCGCTCTTCCACGCCCGCGCCTCGGTGGTGGCCAGCGGAACCGCCACTGTGGAAGCGGCGCTTATCGGCAATCCTTTTGTGGTGGTCTACCGGGTTTCTCCGCTGACCTATGCCATCGCTCAACGGGTCGTGACGGTGCCGCATGTAGCCATGGCCAACCTGATTGCCGGCAAGCGAGTAGTCCCGGAATTGATCCAGAGCCGCTTCACGGCAGCAAATATCGTGCAGGAAATGGACCGGCTGCTACCGGACGGGGCATCTCGTGAGTCCATGATGAAGGAGCTAAGGCGAATCCATGGCCTGTTGAGTACCCGGCTGGCCAGTCCCGAAGGCGAAAGCCACGGCGCAATTGACCGGGTGGCGGCAATTACACTTGACCAGCTTGGCGCGGCTTCGCCGTCAAAGACGGTTCAAGTCGCGCCTTTGTAATTCAGCCCGGAACCAGGCCATGAGACCATCTTTCACAAGAACGGCTACGATGCGATGATGACTGCTATGCATAGAACGAAGCTAAACATGCGGCATGGATTGAGACTAGGCCTGTCTCTGGGAGCCTTGCTGGCCCTGACCGCAGTCCTCATACTTGGCCAGCTGATCCCGACGCCCCTCGCCGCACAGAGACCGGAGCGGGCCGCCCTGGCCATTACCGGCTATGTGATTGACGCCGAACTGGACCCCGCCGCTCACCATCTGGCCGCCAAAACGGTGGTTGCTTTTACCGCACCGGAAACACTTGATGTGGTGAGCTTTGGGTTTCACCCGGCACTCAAGATCGGCAAAATCACTGACGACACCGGCAAGGTTCTAACCGGGGAGAGGACCGCGGACGGAACCATCCGCATTACTCCTGCGTCGCCCTTTACCAAAGGACAGGTATCGCACTGGACCTTTGAATACGACGGCATAATTACCGGAAACGAAGACGGCCCCATTGAGGGGTTGAAGCTGGCCGCCATTCAGGAGCCCATCACCTACCTGCTCTACCCCGCGCGCTGGTTTCCCTCCACCGGCTACATGACCGACCGGTTCATAGCGGAGATGCACATCCGCGTTCCACAGGGGATGAAGGTGTTTGCCAGCGGCAGCACGGGCGCGTCAAAGTCCGTGACTCTGGCCAGCGGCAAGCCCGGCGACCAGTTTGACTTCAACTGGAACAAGCCGGGATTTCCGGGCACGGTGATTGCGGGCCGTTATGTGGGCCCGGTCACGGCCGGCCCCGGAAACATCAAAGTCTATCTGACGGTGAGCCATCAGGCCGCCGCTAACCAACTGGCGCAGACTGCGGCAAGGGAATACGACTTCTTTACCGACAGCTTTGGCGCGCCGGAGACCAGCCATCTCAATGTCGTTGAGCTGCCCGACGATACCCTGCCCGCTGTGTGGGCGCCGGAGCTGGCAGCCATTCTGGGTTCGCGCGTGAGCGACAAGAGCGGCGTGCGCCTGCTGGCCAACACCATCGCGCATCAGTGGTGGGGATCCGAGGTGAGTCCGCGCACCCAGAACGATGCCTGGATCACCAACGGCATGGCTCGCTATGGCGAATTGATGTTCCTCGAGGACGAGAGCGGCAAGAGCGCCATGAACGCGGCGCTGCAAGACGTTTCCGCCGGCGCGCTGGCCTACGATACGATTCCGCTATCCAGCGCCGGCCGTCTCAGCCCCTTCTCGCCCGAGTTCCAGTCCATGACTTTGGAAAAAGGCGCCATGATCTTTCACATGCTGCGCTGGGAAGTGGGCGACAAGGCGTTTCTGGCCACGCTCAAAGGCACGCTGAGCCAGTACACTGACACTGGCATTCGCGCCGCAGACCTTATCAAGGTCGCTGAGGCGCAGAGCCAGCAACAGTTGACCGCCTTTTTTGCGCAATGGATCGACGGCACCGGCGCACCGGTGTTTACTGACAAGTACGCCGTCTACCGGCTGGGCAACAACAAAGGTTTCCGCACCATTGGCGAAATTCAGCAAGACCTCGACTTGTTCCGCATGCCGGTGGAACTGCGCGTGGAGACGGACGGCAAAACCGAGAACCAGAAAGTCGATGTGGTGGGCACCGATACGCAGTACGTGGTGGATACCTTTGGCCGGCCGCGGCATATCAGCATCGATCCCGGCGACTGGGTGCTCAAGTCCACGCCCGATCTGCAAGTGCGAATCGCCATCCTCAAGGGCCAGCAACTGGTGGCTCAGGGCGATCTGACCGGCGGACTGGCCGAATATCAAAAAGCGCTGGAAGCCAACTCGCAAAGTTCGCTCGCCAACTACCGCATCGGCGAGCTGCTGTTTACCCAGCACAACTTTCAAGCCAGCGTAAATGCCTACCGGGACGCACTTCGCGGCGACGGTGAGCCTCGCTGGACTGAGGTCTGGAGCCACATCGCGCTGGGCAAAATCTTTGACATCACAGGCCAGCGCGACCGCGCCGTGAATGAGTACCGCCTCGCGGTGCAGACCAACGACAACACCCAGGGCGCAGTCAACGAGGCCCGGCAATGGCTGCAAAAACCGTACAAGTTGCCCGAAACCGAATAATGGCCTGTTCAAACTGCAGGCGCGGTAGTTCGAGCCATGAGGCAATTCCGATGAACAGTAACCGTTTAAGATCTTGCGTTACCTTGTGCGCCGCGCTCTTGACTGCGGCAGCCGCGCTGGCCCAACAACCAGCCTCAACGGTCGTGGCGCCTGTCCCGGCGGAGATTCTCGCTGCGAAAAAGATTTTCATCTCCAATGCCGGCGCAGATAGCGGACTGTTCCCGTCGCCCTTCAGCGGCGACCCGAATCGCGCTTACAATCAGTTTTATGCAGCCCTCAAGGCTACGGGTCAATACGACCTGGTACCTGATCCAGCCGAGGCCGACCTGGTCCTCGAACTGCAGCTCACTGCGCCCAATGGGCCCACCAAAGGAAGCAAGGTCAATGGCGCTTCCGACCCTGTGCCGATGATCCGGATGGTGGTCTACGATCGCGCGACTCACTACGTTCTGTGGGCTTTCACCCAGTCCATCGAAATCGCCTTCCTGCAAAAGACTCATGATCGCAACTTTGACGACGCGGTCACGGCCATCCTGACGGAATTCGAAGCGCTCAGCGGCAAAGGGCCGTCCGCAGCCCACTGAGTCTGGCTCGCGTACTGCCCGAGTCGGCATTGCAGATTAATTTCCGCATCCTGCTAGCTTGAGGCTTGGGCCATCCAGGCCACCAGCGCTTGGGCCACCCTGGCCCCCGGCGGAGGAGGCGCGATGCTACTGAGCGCGGCAGGGTTGATGTTACTCAAAAAATCAGAGGGCTTTCGCGATCGCATGTATCTGGATGCCTCAGGGATTCCGACCATTGGTTATGGCCACCGGATTCTGGCTTCGGAGTCTTTTCCCAACAGCATTCTTGAAAGTGAAGCGACGGCATTGCTGGTGCGCGACGTGCTTGTTGCCGAGCAGTCCGTCAAGCGCCTGATCCGCGTTGCTCTCACGCAGGGTCAGTTCGACGCCCTGGTGGACTTTGTCTTCAATCTCGGGCAAGGTAGGCTGGCAGCATCCACGTTGCTGCAGGATCTGAACATCGGTCGCTATGACGCGGCCGCCGAACAGTTGCTTCGCTGGGATCACGCAGGCGACCGCGAGAGCGCGGGATTGAAAGCCCGGCGCGAGGCCGAGTTTCACCTTTGGCACAACCCCAGCCTGCGCCAACCGCTTATCGCCTGAATCGAGACCGGCGCGGAACACTCACGACTTTGCGCGATCCAGCTCCAGCACCTCCAGCCGTTCCTCCGGCTTCAGGTAGCCCTTGCGGCGAAACCAGTCTTCCATAGCCGGCTGCAGGCGATCCAGCGGAACGCGTCTGCCGGCCTCGAGCAGTCCATCGGCGACGGGCAGCGTGTCGTCAAAGACCGCGTCATTGGTGAAATTGCGCATGGCAAAGTTGTCGATCCAGTGAATGGGGCATGGGTGCCGCGTCCCGGTGGAATCGACACGCTGGATGGAGATGCGGCGCGCAAACATGCTTCCACTGTAACGGACCCGATGCGCGCCAGCTCAGAATCCTCAGCCGCCGCATCGGCCGCGGGAATCGCCTTTCCTGTCGGGCCGGTTTCTTTCAATCAAAAGCAATTCATGCTTCCATGTCAACGAATTGAACAGGCAACTCGTCTAGCTGAATGAACACTCCGCTTTCACAGGCGCTGCGGTTCATCGGCGGAACGGTCACTTCGGCGTTCTCCGCCCTTCAGGTTTCACCGAATGAGAGGAGTACCGCATCATGATCAAGTTTGGAAAAGGAAATTTTGCCGCGCGCCCTGCGCTTCTTTTGGCTGGCATCCTATTGGCCGGCTCCTGCGCTCTTTACGCGCAGGATGAACCGCAAAGCGGACCGCCCGCGGGCGGAATGGGCCGCCGTGGACCCAACGCCGAACGCGAGCTCGGCCAGCTTACTCAGGCGCTTTCGCTCACTCCGGACCAGCAAACACAGGTTAAGGCCCTGCTGCAGGGGCGCCGGGGCAAGATGGAGGCGTTGCGCTCCAGCGGCACGCAACCGACCCGCGAGCAGACGGAGGGCATCCGCAAAGACACCGATGACAAGATCTCAGCCCTCCTGAATGACGACCAGAAGGCCAAATTTGCCGCTTTGCAACAGCAGCGCATGCATCGCCGCCGAGGAGGCCCCGGCGGCGATGCGCCACCACCACCCCCGCCCGGCGCGTAGCCCATAGTTCATCCATTCCACAAAGTAAGAAATCGTTCTTCCCTTCCACAACTATCGGTGCCCCATCCTTGCGCCGCTTTTTGGCGCAAGGATGGGAAACCATAAAACCAAAATACCGGGCGGCGAATGGCGCGTGTCTGAGAAATAAGAAAATGGAGAATAAGAAAAAATGGGTGCCCCATGTCTCGATTTTGAGACATGGGAGAGCACGAACCCAACCACCCTTTTTCATCCGCAGTCAGCTCACGGCTTCTTATCCGCCACCGGCTTCCCGCCCTTCGTCTCCTGCGCCTCTACGTGGAAGCGCTTATAGTCATAGTCGCTTTCAATAAAGTGCTGGCGCAGGTTCTTCACCAGCAGCAGGCGCGCATCCACGGTGCCTTCGGCGCCGGTGGGGAGCCAGATCTCTCCGTTCACCAACTCCTGATCGAAGCGGAAATGGGAGCCCTTCTGGACGCTGGCGAACAGCCCTCCGGCCACTTTGAAATTGTCGTTGAACATCACTTCGAGATGGGCCACCTGGCGGTCGGCCTCGTCGATCCAAATCGTCCCTGAAAGCTTCTTTGAAGCATCCTCAGCGAGCCCGTGGGTCTGTGCGTTCTTGCGGCCCACGAAATCGATAACGATAGCCGGCCTGCCGCGCCAGTTCTCGCGCCGCGGGTTGCGCACGTCCATGATGTCCAGCAAGCGGCTCACGCGGATGGTTTGCCCTTCGAGCGGCTGGTCGGGCGGCGTTTTCTGCGCCTTCTCCACCAGTTTGGTAACCCGCTCCGTCTCCTTTTGCTGGTCATGATCATCGAGAGGCTGGCCGTTCTTCTTCACTGTGCGCTCAATCACGTGCCCGTTCACGAAAAAATCCTCGCCTTGCTCTGACTTGGTCTGGGTTACCTGGCCTTTGGCGTCGATGTCCTGCGTAGTTTGCATGGAGCTGTAGGTGTAATTCTCGCGCACCTTCTCCATGGCTTTCTGGTGATCCTGCACTTCGCGCAGAAGCTGGTGAATGTCGGGAATCGGAGGACTTGGCGGGCTGGCCGCGGACTGCGCGCACCCCGGCGGAGCCAGCAGCAACGGCGTCATGAAACCGGCAAGGCATAAGAAGCGTCGAGCGCGCATGAGGAAATTTCCTGGGAAAGACTGCGGCCTGCGCAGGGGTCGGCGCACAGGAGTCCTCAAGTTGGACCCACCAAGCCGTCGAAAGGTTGCGCACCCGGAATCGTTGTTCCGTTTTGATCAGCTTGAATAGAGCCGTTCCATACAGTATGGTGTGAGATCACGCTGCCGGAGGCGCGAAAGCTGCATCCCGGCACCCCGCCCGGCGACAGAATCCGCCGCGCAACAAGGAGAAAAAAGGAATGATGAAACTCTTGATTCACTGGCTGCTCAGTGCGGTCACTTTGCTGGTGATCTCCCATTTTCTGCATGGCTTCGTCGTGCGCGGCCTGGAGCCGGCCCTGGTGGCTGCGCTGGTGATTGGCCTGCTTAACGCGACCCTGGGCCTGCTGTTGAAGATCATTACGTTCCCCATCACCATAATTACCCTGGGCCTGTTTCTGCTGGTGATCAACGCCGCAATGATCCTTTTGGCGGCGCGCTTCGTCCCCGGCTTCCATGTGGCCGGATGGATTCCTGCCCTGTGGGGCGCGGTGGCGCTGGCGCTGGTGGGCATCGCTGTCCACGCGGGCTCGAAGAGAATTTAAAAGACGACACTTACGGCGCGGGGAACAAAGCCTGCGTTGCCGGTGTCAGAGTATGGTATGCATATGAACCGTCCTCACGCGCTGATGGCGGCGCCCATCGCCTGCCTTTTCCTGATTTTGAGCCTTTGTGCATTCGTGGTGCAAAGGCCGGTTTCGACAGGTGTGCATGTTCCGAAACCGCGGGTTGAGAGGCATTCCTCGTGGCGCGAGTGCGAAGACGACATGCCTATCTTTGTTCGTATCGCCAAGGATGGAAGCACACGGATCAACCAAACCCAGGAGCGCTCCGATGAGGTACCCCCTTTGATCTCGAAAATCATGGAATATCGAGAAACAGAACGGGCCGTCTACATAATGGCTGAATCCGATGTTCCCTTCGGGATCCTAGCAAACCTCTACAGCAAAATCGCCACTTCAACAACTAATCTTCACGTCTTTCTGGTTACGGACCGCATGCGCAGTCAACTTGAGCTGGACTACCTTAGTGGCGGCGGCATTTGCGATTTTGAATGGCCCGAGAATGGGTACAAAAGCGAGAGTCGGTATGTTCCGCCGGCATGACCACAACAGAATTAATTACTTATTTACAGCAGCAGGCCGAGCGACGTTAGTTCCGCTCGCGCCCGCATGCGACCCGCGATGGTTCGCCTTAGACACGCTCTGCGCTGGAGCCTTGGCCTGCGCCGGCCGCGCCGTCACCGCCGGGGAAGCATTCATAGGCCGAGCCAGCA
>PMOF01000005.1 GCA_003162495.1 Acidobacteriaceae bacterium | reverse complement strand
GAGCTTCCCACCCCGCCCACCGCCCGCAAGAAACACACCGAGACGCAACTTCACGGCATCGTCCTCACCGACGACTACGCCTGGCTGCGCGACAAGCAGAACCCCGACGTGACCGCGTTCCTCGAGGCTGAGAACGCCTACGCCGAGGCCGTGATGGCCCCGCTCGCCGGCCTCCGCGATGACCTCTATCGGGAAATGCTCTCCCATGTGAAGCAGACCGACGTCTCGGTGCCCTACCGAAACGGCAACTGGTGGTATTACACGCGCACCGAAGAGGGCCTGCAATACGCAGTTCACTGCCGCACGCACGGCTCGCCCAGCGCAACCGAGGACACGCCTGAGCAGGTGATCCTCGACGGCAATCAACTCGCCGAGGGCCACGCTTTCTTCTCCGTCGGCGCAACCGACATCACCGACGACGGCCGCTGGCTGGCCTACACCACCGACACCACNNGATAAACGAACGCTTTTCTACACCGTCGAAGACGAAGAGCAGAAGCGCCAGTACCAGCTTTGGCGTCACACCCTCGGCACGTTGCATGCCGAGAATACGCTGGTCTACCAGGATGACGACGAGCGCTTCAACCTGGGCGCGGGCCGCACCCGCGATGGCAAGTTCCTGGTGATGGAATCGGCCAGCCACACGACATCCGAAGCCTGGGTGCTTCCCGCGGACCAGCCCGAAGCGGCTTTCACGCTCATCAGTCCTCGTGAAGACGAACACGAGTATTCCGTCGACCATCGCAACGGTCTGTGGTTCATTCGCACCAACGATCGAGGAAGAAATTTCCGCCTGGTCACCGCCCCGGTAGCCACGCCGGGCCGCGAACACTGGACCGAGCGCATTCCCCACCGCGCCGATATCATGCTTGAAGACGTGGACCTCTTCGCCGGCTTTTTTGTTGCTTGCGAACGCGAAGACGGCCTGCCTCGCTTGCGCATCAGCCGCTTTACCGGCGATGGGCCCGAGTTCGCGGCTGCCGGTGAAATCGCATTTCCCGAACCGGCCTACAGCGCTTACCCGCATGTCAACCGCATCTTCGATGCGACCACCTTCCGCTACGCCTACCAGTCCCTGGTCACGCCCAGTTCGGTCTACGAGTATGAGCTCGCCACCGGCGCCTCCACGCTTCTCAAGCAGGTTGAGATTCCCGGCGGCTTCGATCGTACCCTCTATGCCAGCGAACGCGTCCAGGCCACGGCGTCCGATGGCGTCAAAGTGCCTGTCTCATTGGTCTATCGCAAGGACCGCCGCACGCAGTCGAATCCCCTCTACGTCTACGGCTACGGCTCCTATGGCTATTCGCTCCCCCTCGGTTTCAGCAGCAACCGGCTCAGCCTGCTCGATCGCGGCGTGGTCATGGCTTACGCCCACATTCGTGGTGGCGGCGATCTGGGCAAGCCCTGGCACGACGCCGGCAAAATGCTCACCAAGCGCAACACCTTCACCGACTTCATCGCCGCCGTCGAGCACCTCACCGCCTCCGGCTACGGCGACCCTGCGCGCGTGGCCATCGAGGGCGGCTCCGCCGGAGGCCTGTTGATGGGCGCGGTCGTCAATCTGCGACCCGATCTTTTTCGCGCCGTCGTCTCCCACGTCCCTTTCGTAGACGTGATGAACACCATGCTCGACGCATCGCTCCCACTCACCGTTCCCGAGTACGAGGAGTGGGGCAATCCCAACGAATCTGCCTATTTTCTCTATATGCTGAGTTACTCGCCCTATGACAATCTGAAGCCGGCCAGTTACCCGGCGATGCTGGTCAAGACCTCTCTCCATGATAGCCAGGTTATGTACTGGGAGCCGGCCAAGTATGTCGCCAAGCTCCGCACCCTTAAGCGAGATAACAACCCATTGTTACTCGTGACTAACATGCAGGCCGGCCACGGCGGCGCAAGCGGCCGTTACGACTACCTGAAAGAGATAGCCCTGGACTATGCATTTTTGCTGCGGGAGTTCGGGATCGTGTGATACAGTGGCCTCGAAATTCATACGGGGGTTCCATGCGCAACCATTGGATCAAAGCCCTGCTTGTCGCGCTGGCCACAAGCTTTGCCAGCAGCCAGCAGACTATCCCTTCGGAGCCGTCTCCGCTGGCGGATGCGCAGCCAGCCCGCGTGATAGTTTATGCAGTTGGTCCGGGAGTGATGGCCCCGGAGCTTCTTCCTCTCAACCTGCCTCCAATCTCCGCCGAAAAGTGCAAGATGAAGGCGGACGGCAATGTGGTGCTGTCTCTCCTCGTGGATGCGACGGGCCGGCCGCGCAACCTCACGTTTCTTCAGCCCCTCGGCACGGATTTAGACAAGCTTGCGCTCCAAATTGTCGACGCTGATCGATTTAGGCCCGGAACCCGCGATGGCACACCGGTCGTCGTCGGGCAGGCCTTAGAGGTGGACTTGCAAGCCTGCGTCGAACAGACCAGGAACAAAGCAGGCGAGAAGAAATTTCTGTTGCAGTTGAGATCCCAGCCGCTGCAGAAGCTTGAAGCTCTCCCACAACCACCGGGGGAAGCCGTGCTTGCAATGGGCGACGGCTCAGGCAAGGATTCGAGCAGCGGGCCTACCCGCATCGAACGTGTTGGAGGCGTGGTTTCCGCTCCCGTTCCTTTAATCTCTCCTGTAGCGGTGTTCACCGATGCGGCGCGAAGGGCAAAATATCAAGGGATATGCTTGATCTCGACGATTGTGGACAGAAACGGCTTACCTCAGAACGTTCGAGTAGTGAGAAAACTGGACTATGGCTTGGACCAGAATGCCGTTGATGCAGTAGAAAAGTATCGATTCAAGCCCGCCGTGAGAAATGGCGAACCCGTCCCGGTGACGATCACCGTCGAGGTGAACTTCAGGCTTTACTAGCAGCCGGTCTCGGCCTTCGATGCACATGGAGCATGCAACGAGGGTCATACACAGGTAAGCCGCGACAGATGCGCCCACAGCCCCAGTCCCGGATTGCCTACGAAGAAAATATCTTCGCCGCCAACCTTGTTGTAGCCATGGCTCAGCTTGTCTAGGTCGTAGCGCCTCAACATGGGTCCAAGATCGCCATACGCAAACCCAACGCCTTCCACTTCTTCCCTGCTGAGTTTCCCCGGACACCAGGTAATCTTGAACCGCCCCTCGGAAGACCCATGAATCAGGTGCGCCGCCGCGCTTAGGTCGCCGGCCAGGTCCGCGTTTGCGTCCACAGCCTCCAGCGTTGCCGGCGTCCCATGATAGCCGTATTTGCGAATCAACCCGTCAATCGCCTTGTCCTCGCCGAATTCCCTGACGGCCGGTGCGAGGATGATCAGTTCGCCGCCGTCTGCAAGACCCATGCGCGTGCGATAGACAGCTTTGTTTCCCAGCCAGGTGGAATGAAACTCAGGCGGATCGAGATACACCACCGCCTTCCGGATCGGTTCGTCAAGTATCTCGAAGTTAACTTTCAGGCTAAGTTCGGCCGCTAACTTGAAACACTCGATATCGTCGCCGATAAACAGCCCGCGCACCGCCAGTCCCCCGTCCGCCTTGCGCCCAATGACTGTGAGCACATACACAATCGG
>PMOF01000179.1 GCA_003162495.1 Acidobacteriaceae bacterium | reverse complement strand
CGCGCGACCCCGAACGTTTGCCAAGCCAACTGATATGGCCTTGCAGCGGTATACTGACCCTGATTCTGGATAGGGCCGCAGCCGCGCTCTTACCCGCGACAGACGGGGAAGGCTGCGGGAGTTTGGAGAGGGAACGATGATTCTGGCGGGAGATGTAGGCGGCACCAAAGTTCATTTGGCGCTGTATGACCTTATCGAAGGCAAACTCAAGCACACACGAGATAAACAGTACCCCGCCAAGGACTATCCGGGACTCGAAGTGATCGTCAAAGAGTTTCTGGGTGCAGACAAAGTGACCGCGGCCTGTTTTGGCGTTCCCGGCCCGGTGCGCGATGGCCGCCTGCGCCTCACCAACCTGCCCTGGACGCTTGACAGCCGCGAACTGGCCGCCGGGCTCGTCATCCCCCATGTCTTCCTCATCAATGACCTTGAGGCCAACGGCTACGGCATTGCCCAGCTTTCGCCCGACCAGATTTACACCTTGAGCGAAGGCGACTCCGGGCAAACCGGCAACCGTGCGCTGATCGCCGCGGGCACCGGGCTGGGCGAATGCACCCTGGCCTGGAATGGCCACATTCATGTTCCCTACCCCTCCGAGGGCGGTCACGCGGACTACGGCCCGCGCAACGAAGACGAGATCGACCTGCTCCGCTTCCTCAAGCAGAAGTACAACGGCCGCGTAAGC
The DNA here is from genome assembly GCA_003162495.1 of Acidobacteriaceae bacterium. Lineage (GTDB taxonomy): Bacteria > Acidobacteriota > Terriglobia > Terriglobales > Acidobacteriaceae > Telmatobacter. The sequence continues at coordinate 2,570 of PMOF01000179.1, read as the reverse complement.
TATGAGCGCGTCGTCAGCGGCATGGGCCTCACCAACATCTACGAGTTCCTGCGCGAGGTGCGCGGCGTGGACGAGCCGGCCTGGCTGGCCGCACGCATTGCCGCCGTACCCGACCCCAACTCTGTGATCACCGAAATGGCCCTAGCCGCCAAGAGCGAAATCTGCGAGAAGGCGCTCGATATGTTCGTCTCTGCCTATGGCGCCGAAGCCGGCAATCTGGCGCTCAAGGTGCTGTCGGTGGGCGGGCTTTACGTGGGCGGCGGCATCGCCCCGCGCATCCTGGAAAAACTTAAAGATGGCACCTTCCTGAAAGCCTTCACTGACAAGGGCCGCCTCAGCCAGTTGCTCATCAACATGCCGGTGCGCGTTATCCTTGAGAGCAAGGCCGCCCTGCTGGGCGCCGCCGCTTATGCCGAAGCCCACGCCGCTGAACTGATCGCAGCCTCTCCACTGGCCGCAACCGTGAAGATGTAACGCACCGACGCTGCGCAGGCACTCAGGGCCAGCCGAATCCGGCTGGACATCAGCCTGATGACAAAGCATCTGTTTTGAAAGGGCACGGCTTTAGCCGTGCCGCAAGGCGATCAAAATCAACGCGGCTTTAGTCGGTGAGCGAGTGCGCGCGGACGCGCTCAACAAACCAGTTTCTCTGCAACCACAGCGAAACCTGCACCAGCAGAATCAGCGCCGGCACCTCCACCAGCGGTCCAATCACCGCGGCAAACGCCGCCCCGGAGTTCAACCCAAACACCGCCACCGCCACCGCGATGGCCAGCTCGAAGTTATTGCTTGCGGCCGTGAACGAAAGCGTCGCGGTCTGCGAGTAATCGGCTCCCACCTTGCGCCCCATCCAGAAGCTGACAAAGAACATCACCACAAAGTAGATGAGCAGTGGCACGGCGATGCGCACGACATCCAGGGGAAGCTTAACAATCAAATTGCCCTTCAGGCTGAACATCACCACGATGGTGAACAGCAGCGCCACCAGCGTCAGCGGGCTGATGGCAGGCACAAAGCGCATCTGGTACCAGGCGCGGCTTTTGGCCCTCACCAGCACAAAGCGCGTCAGCATCCCGGCCAGAAACGGAATCCCCAGGTAAATGAAAACGCTCTCGGCAATCTGGCTCATGCGAATGTCGACCACCACGCTCTTCAGGCCCACCAGCGGCGGCAGCACAGCCAGAAAAAACCATGCATAGATGCTGTAGAACAGCACCTGAAAAACGCTGTTGAAGGCCACCAGGCCGGCGGCGTAATCGGTGTCTCCGCGCGCCAGTTCGTTCCACACGATCACCATCGCAATGCAGCGCGCCAGCCCAATGAGAATCAGCCCAGTTCGATACTCCGGATAGCCGCGCAGGAAAATCACCGCCAGCGCAAACATCAGCACCGGCCCGATCACCCAGTTCTGCAGCAGAGAGAGCCCCAGCACTTTGCGATTGCGAAACACCTCGCCCAGCCGCTCATACTGCACCTTGGCCAGCGGCGGATACATCATCAGAATGAGCCCCACGGCAATGGGGATGTTGGTTGTGCCGGCCTGGAAGCGCTGCAGCAAGGCGGGAACAGCCGGCACAAAGCGCCCCAGGGCGACGCCGGCCGCCATGGCCAGAAAAATCCAGAGAGTCAGAAAGCGGTCAATGAACGAGAGCCGCGGGCTTTCCGGAACTCCCACCGGGCAGCAAGCTTGTGCATCCGTATGCATTCAATTTCTCCTGCGGCATGGAGCAGTTACAGCGGCTCCCGCCCAATCGCGCGCATCTTGTTTTCAATCGCCATCCTGCCCAGCGTCTCCAATGGCAAGCTGATAAAGAGTTGCACGCGAGTGCGTATCTGGCGCAGCGTGCTCGCAAACGCCGCGCGCTTTTCCTCGTCTGTGCCTTCGATGGCGGCCGGGTCGGCAAACCCCCAGTGCGCCGTCACCGGCTGCCCCGGCCACAGCGGGCACACTTCTCCAGCCGCGCTGTCGCACACTGTGACGACGAAGTCCATCTGCGGCGCATCGGGTCGCGCAAACTCATCCCAGCTTTTGCTGCGCAAATCTTCCACTGCATAACCCAGCGCCCGCACCTGCTCAATGGCGTACGGATTCACACGGCCCGTGGGATGGCTGCCCGCGCTGTACGCTTTGAATCGCCCCGCGCCCAGCGTATTGAACAGTGCCTCTCCCATGATGCTGCGCGCCGAGTTGCCGGTGCATAAGACGAGTATGTTGTAAGGTCTTTGCATGACGATCGCGCCTTTCTCAGTTGCAGCAGCCGGGCGCGCAACACGCTCCTGCAGGCTTGGCCGACCCAATGCTTTTGGTCGCTCGAATAAACGCACTCATGAATTTGCCGTCGATCTGCGCAGAGACCGCGTCCGCATCGATCCCCGCTTCGACCAGGAACATTCGCGCATCTTCTACCGAATATTCACGCGTCGGCTCAATCGAAATGTCAGCGAACCCAGCTTTGGCCAGTTTCGCCGTGTAATCACGTTCTTCAAGCGCCCCCGCAATGCAGCCCACCCACAGCAACATGCTCGAGCGCACCCGCTCGTCCACGTCGCCGCGCACCACCACGTCGGAA
>PMOF01000273.1:2246-6818 GCA_003162495.1 Acidobacteriaceae bacterium | reverse complement strand
AGGATCATCAGGTCGGCCCACGAGATTTTTTGTCCGTACTTCTGCTTGATCGGCCAGATCAACCGGCGCGCCTTGTCGAGGCTCACGTTGTCAGGCCAGCTGTTGAGGGGAGCAAATCGCTGCGTTCCGTTGCCCGCGCCGCCGCGGCCATCGGCGATGCGATAGGTGCCCGCGCTATGCCAAGCCATGCGGATGAAGAACGGCCCGTAGTGGCCGTAGTCCGCGGGCCACCAGTCCTGCGAAGTTGTCATCAAGGCATGCAGGTCCTTGATCACGGCGTTCAAGTCGAGGGTCTTGAACTCCTCAGCGTAATTGAATGTCTCGCCCATAGGATTGGACAGTTGCGAGTGCTGGTGCAGGATCTTCAGGTTCAGTTGATTGGGCCACCAGTTTGCGTTCGATGGGCTTCCAGCCACTGTGTGTTTGCGGGCGCCGTTCGAAAACGGGCACTTTGCTTCGCCTAACATGGCGTTCTGATCGTCGACAATGGGTGGTCCGGGGTGCTTTGCAGCGCTTTCAGACATGGGAACGTCTCCTTGAGATATATGTGAATGTCGCTTGGGTTTCGCGCTGGGCTCGAGGCAGCACCGTGCGTCGTTGTGGGAACTTATGCATTGCCGATTTTGGATGGCGGCTTGCTCGCGACCGAGCTCCCTTGAAGAACCGGTCCATTTGCTCAAACTATTCTCGCCGCTTCCATAAGTAAAATGAATTGTTTCTACAATGACGATTCTCCTGGTCTATCATAGAATCATCCGCGGAGAAGCATTCCGGAAAGATCGCCAAGCCAACAGCATACCAGTGTAACGCCGTCTGGACTCGCCCACACAACCATGAACCTTCAGGAACTCCGCTATTTAGTCGCCGTCGCCGAACACCGCCATTTTGGCCGCGCCGCCGAGGCCTGCAACGTCAGCCAGCCGACGCTCTCAAGCCAGATTCGCAAGCTCGAAGACGAGCTCGGCGTCACGCTGATTGAGCGCACCAACAAGCGTGTTGAGATGACGGCTGTGGGCAGCCGGATTTTAATCCACGCTCAGCGGGCTCTTGCCGAAGCTGCGCAAATGGAGGATGTCGCCCGAGCTGCGCGCGATCCGCTCGTGGGTCCGCTCAAGCTGGGCGTCATTCCCACTCTTGCGCCTTACTTGATGCCCTTGATTCTCAAGCCCCTGCGCCAGGCGTATCCCGGCCTGACCATCGAGCTGTGGGAGGACCAGACCCGTTCTCTCATTGACGGCCTGCGCAACCATCGGCTGGATGCGGCATTGCTGGCCACGGCAGCTGATGCGCCTGAGATTACTGAAATCGCTCTCTTCAACGAACCACTATTGGCCGCCCTGCCTCTCGACCACCGCTTGGCCGCCGCTAAGGTCATAAGCGAAGATGCTCTTGCTGAGGAACTGATGGTCCTCGCCGACGGCCATTGCCTGGCCAATCACGCACTGGCGGCCTGTGGAACCAAACGCTCGGTGTCCCGCACCGGACTTCAGAACTCCATGCAGGCAGCGACGCTGGAGACGCTGGTGAATCTGGTCGCTGCTGGCTACGGCGCCACGCTCATCCCTGCGCTGGCTGCCGATTCGCTCGGCCGGCGCGGCATCGTCTTGCGGCCGCTGGCTGGGCGGTCCTCACGAACAATACGCCTGGCCAGCCGGCCGGGGTTCCCGCGCCCACAGGCTCTTCGCGCGCTCGAAAAAACGATCCGGAGGGCAATGGGCACGGCTGTGGTGCCATCCCGGCCCGCGCAATCCCGGCTGGCTGTGCGAAGACCCCGTTTCATTCCCTGAGCACACCCAATTCTGCACGGTTTTCCTCCGATATTTTGAGAAGTCGAATTCCGGCCTCCCTTATCCACAAGAACCCCCACACCCGGACGTTGACCGTGACCGCCGCGCTCCTTAGAGTCGGTAAACGAGCGTCCATATTTTTGTGCCGTAACGCGATGCAAATTTGCACCGTGCCTTTTCAATCAGGGTCATCGACAGGCCGATTCATACCGGAGTGAAAATGCTGAAACTGAAAAAGATTCACATCCTCGGCTTCAAAAGCTTTTGCGACCGCACGGAAATTGCCGTGCCGGGTGCGGGCATTGCCGTGGTGGTGGGACCAAACGGGTGCGGCAAGTCGAACATTCTGGATGGGGTGAGCTGGGTGCTGGGCGAGCAGAGCGCGAAATCGCTGCGCGGCGCAAATATGCAGGACGTCATTTTTGCCGGAACCCGCGAGCGCAAGGCCCTGGGCATGGCCGAGGTCACGCTCACCATGGTCGATCCCGAGGCTTATGAGGGCCCGGTGCCCGTGGAGCCCGATCTGTTTATCGAAAACGACGGCCCCGCCGACTGGAACGAGGACGAGTTGCGCCGCCAGCGAGCCGACGAGGCTGAAGAAATCATTGCCAACGAACAGCCCGGCCAAGTGCTCGGCGAGGAGGACGGGGCAGAGCGGAATCCTGATCAGGCGCCGCAATCCGTCAGCGGTATCGAGGGTCCGCAGGCCGTGGTGCTCAAGATTCGTCGCCGCAAGTTCCAGCGCACACCGCAAAAAGGCGAAATCGTCATTACCCGGCGGCTTTTCCGCACTGGTGAAAGCGAGTATCTGCTGAATGGCAAGCTGTGCCGCCTGCGCGACATTCAGGACATCTTCATGGGCACAGGTCTTGGGCCGGAGAGCTACGCCATCATCGGTCAGGAGCGCATCGGTCAGCTGCTCAGCTCCAAGCCGCATGACCGCCGGGCCATCATCGAAGAGGCCGCCGGAATCACGCGTTTCAAAACTAAGAAGCGGCTGGCCGAGCTGCGTCTGGAAAGCGCCAAACAAAATTTGGCTCGCGTGGACGACATCTTTGAAGAGGTCACGCGACAGATGAACAGCCTCAAGCGGCAGGCTGCCAAAGCGGAGCGGTTCGCCGCCGTGCGCGACGAGTTGCGCAGCCGCGTGCGCGTAGTACTGGCCAGCCGCATCGCGCTGCTGGATGCGGAGCAAGCTCGCCTGGAACAGGAAATCTCAGCATTTACTGAGCGCGTCAGCCGCTCGGCAGCGGAGATCGAAGCGCTCGAAGCCACTCAACATAATCTTACGGATCGCGGCTATGAACTGGACCACCANNGCTGCTGCAGAAATCCAACAGACGCGGGAACAGTTGGGCGGCATCGCCGAAGAGCGCGCGCAGCAACACGCGTTTCTTGACTCGGCGGCAAGCGAAGCAAAGGCTTTTCGCCTGAAGGTGGAGGAACGCCAGCAGGAAGCGCGCGCCGCCGCCGATGAGGTCTTTAACGCGGAGATTCTGTTGGAGTCCAGCCGCCGCAATGCCATGCACTTGATGACCCTGTCTGGCAACGCCCGCAACCACACCGCTCAAGGAGAAGAGAGCCTGGCTGCTCTTGAACGCGAGTCCGAGCGCCTGCACACGGAGATTGGCCAGGCAAACAGCGAGCAGGAAACGCTGGGCCGGCAGAGCGGGCAGGCCAGGCTGCGATTCGAGTCCGCTGCCGATGCGCTCAAACGGTTGGAAGATGAGATGGCCGCGCTGCGCGACGCCCTGCAGACGAGTCGCGCTGAGGAAGCCACGCAACGCGCGCAGGCCAACCAACTGCGCAGCCAGCAAGCCACCATCGCCGGCCGGCGCAACTCTCTGGACGCTCTGATTCGCGATCATAGTTATTCCACTGAGACCGTGCGCCGCCTGCTGAAGCCCGGCGCGCTGGGCCAGGGCGTGGCGCCGGTGGGCACCCTCGCGGACTTTATCGAGGTCAGCGGCGAGCATGAGGCCGTCGTTGACGAGTTCCTGCGCGAAGAGCTCAACTACGTAGTCGTCGAGAGCTGGGTAGCCGCCGAGGAAGGCGTTCGCCTGCTTAAATCAGGCGTCGATGGCCGCGCCACATTTCTGATTCATCCTGCCGAGCAGCCGGGGCTTTTTGAGGAGGGCGCCGACCCGATCAGCGGCTCAGGATTAACTCCGCTCAGGGATTCGATTCGGGTGCTGAATGGCTTTGGGCGGTCGCTCGATTCGATCTTGCCCAAGCTCAGGCATGGCTACCTTGTCGAGGACTCCGGCGAAGCCCAGCGGCTGTCTGCCATGCATGCCCACGCTTTTTTCCTTACCCCTGACGGCGAGTGCTTTCACAACGCGACCGTCACCGGCGGCAAGCCTGCCAGCGAAGGCCCACTGGCCCTGAAACGCGAGTTGCGCGAGACCGACAGCCGCCTCGCGAAACTGGAGACCTCCCTGGCGCAGGCGGAAACTGAGGCAGCGGTTCTGATCCGGACCATCGAAGAGCTGACGGCTCAACTGGAGGCGCGCAGCGAAGAGCGGCGCGGGGCGGAGACCGACGCCGCCAACCAGGGCGCCGCGCTCAAGCAGATGGACAGCGAAGCGCAGCGCATCGAGCGGAGATTGCAGGAGTGGGCCGCGCAGGCAGCTCGCAACAAAGACGCGCGCGAGGCAAAACGAATCAGCATCGATGAGAAGCGTGTGGAAGCTGCACGGCTGGAGGCTGAGCACGCCACCGCCGAGGCGGCCCTCGATGAGTTGCAGTCTCAACTCGGCTCGCTGCGCCAGAAGCGCGAAGTTTC
>PMOF01000273.1:0-2219 GCA_003162495.1 Acidobacteriaceae bacterium | reverse complement strand
CGTCCGCCGTCGCGGAGCGGGAACAGCGCATCGGCGAGAGTGCCGCATTGGCGTCAAAGCAGTTGGAACTGGAAGGCGTGCGTGCCGAGGCGCTCAAGCTGGCGCAGGCATTTGCCGCCCAGGCCCTGGCGCTGCGTCAGCAGTTGGCCGCCATGGAGACGCAACTGAAAACCGTCCGTGTCGCGCTCGATCAATTGCGCGACGACCGCGCCAACCGTTCCAGCCAGGTGGCTAAGCTGCGCTCCGATCTCGAGCATCTTGAGGCCAGTTGCCTGACCGAGGTGAACGTTGAAGCGCATCAGATCAGAGCCGATCAACAGATCGAGCGCCTGATCGACGAGGCTCTGGCCGCCGAGGAAGAAACCTGCCACGCGCTGCGCCAGCGCATCGAGCAGATGGGTCCTGTGAACATGATGGCTCTCGACGAATACAAGGAGACCGCCGAGCGCCACAGCTTTCTCGAAGCCCAGCGCACGGATCTCATCGAGTCCATTGATAACACCCAGGAAACGATCAAGGAGATCGATCAGATTTCGCGCGTCAAATTTGATGAGGCTTTTGCCCGCATCAATGAAAATTTCGCGCACGTCTTCGCACGCCTTTTTCAGGGCGGCCAGGCGTTTCTGCGCCTCACCGATCAAGAAAACCAGGCCGAGAGCGGCCTCGAGATCGTAGCCTCGCCGCCCGGCAAAAAACTACAGAACGTGCTGCTGCTCTCAGGCGGTGAAAAGGCGCTCACCGCATTGGCCCTGCTGGTAGGCATCTTCCAGTTCCAGCCCAGCCCCTTCTGCGTGCTCGACGAAGTCGACGCCCCGCTGGACGAAACCAACGTGGGCCGCCTCGCAGAGTTGTTGCACTCGCTCAGCCAGGATACGCAGTTCCTGCTCGTCACTCACTCCAAGCGCATGATGCAGGCCGCAGACATGATCTACGGCGTCACCATGCAGGAGCCCGGCGTTTCCAAGGTCGTCAGCGTGCGCCTCGGCGCACACGAACAGCACCGCGCCACTGCGTAGCCTGCTATCTTTTCCAGGGGCTCTGAACCTCATATTGAGGTGTCGCGGTCACTGTCACTTTGCTCACCAAGACAAGCTTCCGACGAAGCAGCCAGCTTATTGCGGTCTGAGCAGAACTTTTGGATACGCCAATCGACTCGGCCAATTCCTGGTAACTGACGCGGACGGCAGAATTGCGGCGTTGCTGTTCCGCCGCGAGCCACAGATAGACAAGAAAGCTTACGGGGCGCTTGTCGTGTCCGACGAGGTCGCGCATCAAGACCTCGGTCACATAGTCGTCGATCGTCAGCATCGCTGTACCTTGCATTACTATAGCGATCCTTACCAGATTGCAACGCTTGAGCGGTGCGGATATATTCCGGGAATCTCAACCAGGAGGACGCCATGATCCGTGGCATCAAAATCGTTACCATCCCCGTCAGCAATCAGGATAGAGCGTTGAAGTTCTACACCGAGCAAATGGGTTTCAAAGTCGCAACCGATCAGGCCTTTGGACCCGGCCAGCGATGGATTGAATTGTTGATCCCCGGTTCCGATGTGAACCTCGCGCTCTTCACGCCCCCCGGCCATGAGAGCCGCATCGGCGGCCATCAGCCCATGACCTTCTGGTGCGACGATGTCTTTGCAACAGCCAAGCTGCTCAAGGCCAAAGGCGTGGAACTTGCCCAGGAACCTAAAAAAGAAGTCTGGGGAACCATGGCCAAATTCAAAGATCCAGATGGCAATGAGTTTGTGTTCTCGAGCAGGTAAAGGGACATCGGGCGAATCGAAATGAGTTGCAGGGCAAAAATTCGCCCCGAAGGAACGCTTCGCCTCGGAGGCTGTTACCTTGCGCAAGAGAAAGACGGGAAATCCGTAGCCGCTGCTGGAGGTCGATAGCGCGGCTACGGATGGTCCCCGCACTAACGAAGCAAGCAGCGGCTTCCCCCTTCCGCGACTGCTTCGTGTCGCCTGACTCGAAGAGGGTTTGATCGATCGCCCTCCGAGCCATGATGACAACAGCAGTGTCTGCCATTCTGAACCCGCGTTCCGTGACCGCCGTCACACGCCATCGGATCCTGTCCGCACGACAATGCCGATTGCATTCGACCCCCGGCCCTGACTTCTACGGAATCAATCTGGGACCCATGCGCCCTTTGCCGCCCCTCATTGACAAACCACGCCTCACACGGGAGAATCAAGATTCAGTCCCCGCCGAGGCCA
>PMOF01000309.1 GCA_003162495.1 Acidobacteriaceae bacterium | reverse complement strand
GCACTCGGTGCAATGAGTTCGAGCCGTAGTGACACTAATCAGGCCGCAGGCAACATCAATCCGCAGCTTAACCAAAACGTTCCGCGGTCTCTCGCAGCGACACTGACAAAAAGCTCCGACAGGATTGATGGCACTTCGAACCCAATTATGAATGCTGTTGCTGCGACGAAGGCAACCTCGACTGAAGAAAAGCTGCCGCCGGCGAGCGCAGATATCGGCGGTTTGCCAGCAAGTAATGCCTTGCCCTCTGCGGTAATCACTGCGACGGATCCTGCAAGCAGCCCATCCAGTGGCGAAGCGTCCCCGTTAAACCCAGACACCACGGCGCAACTGATCAGCGCATCGGTCTCTGCCAATGCTGCCGAGTTGGGTGCGCTGACGGTTTCGAACATGCCGGGGAGTTCGAAATCTCTGTCGACAATCCCAGCGACGATGACTAGAACTCGAGAACTTAATCCTGGGAATGGGGTGTCTTCAAACCAGGTCGCTTCTAGTCACATGGTGTCGAATCCGGTTGCGAGACCGGCTGCGTCCAACCAAGTTGCGGTCAACCAGAGTTCATCAAACCAATCTACATCCCAAGCTGTTTCAAACCAGGAAAACCCGAGGCCAAGGTCAGCTGACTCTTCGCCGAATTCGTCAGACACTAGTCCGCAGACGCTATTGGCGAATGCCGTCCCGGCCGTTCCCTCCGGCTCAGTCAACGCTGGCAGCCCGGCCGGCCCTGCGCCAACTACAAATGTATTGCTGCAAACTCCGCCGCCGGCCAGTCAGCAGTCAGGAAACGGAACTACTGCATCACCTGCGGCGAATTCACAACCCCCCGAGGCCAGCTCTTCGACTGGTTCGTCTCAGGCTGGTCCGGTAGAAGCAGCTCGACTGGTCACCAGCGTTGCCCAATCGGAAATGCACATTGGACTTCGCACCCAGGCTTTCGGAAGCGTCGAGGTACACACCGTGGTTCGCGACAGCCAGGTGGGCCTGAGTGTGGGCAGCGAGAAAGGCGACCTGCGCAGTTATCTGGCGAACGAAGTTTCTGGATTGCAGAGCGCATTCCGCCAGCAGGATTTGCGCTTCGACAACATCCGTTTTCTCGATTCCAGTGCAGGAACATCAGGGGCATTCTCTGGCGGGGCCAACTCACAATCCCATTCCTCGAGCCAGCAACAACCTTCTGCCGCTGCATTTTTTTCCATTCACGGCCCACCCGAAGATGCGACTGATCCCGAGGTGAGTCCGGCATCACAGAGCAGGCTGAATGTGCATGCATAAAGTGCAAACCAGCCAAAATAAAATAAGGAGGAGTTATGAACATTATTCCCGTAGCCCACAGCCTCGCTGCAAGTACGGCTCCCACGAGCCCGTCAACTCCAACGACCGCAAGCAGCTCCAGCAGCAACTCGCTTAACTCAACTCAAAGTATGTTTATGCAACTGCTGGTCGCGCAGCTGCAAAATCAGGATCCAACCAGTCCTGTCGATCCCACCACGTTTACTTCTCAGTTGGTGCAATTCAATATGCTCGACCAGTTGACCCAGATCAACAACACGATGACCAACGCCTTTGGAACGACCTCGACAGGCACCCCATCCACCACGGGCACGAACTCAGTTCAAGGAGCGCAATAATGCCGAATTTTTCAATTCCACTTTCCGGGTTGACTTCCGAAGCGACAGCGTTGTCGGCGATTGCCAATAACCTGGCTAACCAGAACACTACCGGCTACAAGGACACCAGCGTTCTCTTTAGCGATCTGTTTTATCAGAACCTGGGCACAACCGGGTCGGGCGATCCCATCCAACTCGGCTCTGGCACCCAAGTGGGTTCTATGCCCAGTAACTTCACGCAAGGCAGTGTCACCAGCACGGGCGTACCCACCGATGTCGCCATTCAGGGCAATGGTTTCTTCGTGGTGCAGGACGGAGGGGTCACCAGCTTTACGCGCGCGGGAGACTTCTCGGTCGACAGCAACAACTTTCTGGTGACTTCCAACGGCCAACAGGTTTTGGGCTATCCCGCCGTGAATGGGGTGGTTAACTCGGGCGCGGGCGTGGCGCCGCTACAGCTGGGTGCGGGTACGATCAGTCCACCGACAACCACCGCAAACGTCTCGGTCACCACCAACCTTAACTCCGGGGACACTACCGGAACGGCCTACTCGACGCCGGTCACGATCTATGACTCGCTCGGGGCGACCCACATTTTGACTTTCACCTTCACCAAGGACGCCGGCCCCAATACGTGGAATTACAGTTTAGGTATTCCCCCAGGCGATCTCAACGCAGTGGGTGGCGTTCCTCCTACTGGAATTTTAGCCACCGGCACGTTAACTTTTAACGGCAATGGAGTACTGATCGGCACGGGCGGAGGCGCGGGAGCACCAACCTACGGCGTAGCCAATATTGGAAACGGAACTCTTTCCGGGGAAGCGGCGACCGCGGCGACCATTGCCCAGACCGTCACTATGACTGCGACCAGTGCGACTACGTTTTCCGTCGTGGGCTCGGTTTCCGGTGCCATGGGCACGGCCACGGTGGGGACTCCATTCACCTCTAGCCAGCTGGATTTTACGATTAATGCGGGATCTGCAGCATTCGCTGTTGGCGACACTATCACGGTGCCCACAACGCCCGTTGCCCTAGGAGATGTCAAGGCGATTCCTATTACCGGATTCGCGGACGGCGCCACCAATCAGACTTTCAACTGGAACACACTCAACGGAACGACTCCGGTCGTGAGCCAGGTGGCTGCTCCCGACAGCACATCCTCGACTCAGCAGGACGGAAGCAGCAGCGGTACCTTAACCGATTTCACTATTGGCGCCGACGGCACAGTCACGGGAGCGTTCACCAACGGTAAGACGGCAGCTCTCGGGCAACTGGCACTGGCCAGCTTTGCCGACGAACAAGGCCTGGAGAATGGAGGCTCAAACGACTATACCCAGACGCTGGCCTCGGGGCAGGCGGTGGTGGGAATCGCCGGCACCAGCGGGCGGGGCACGCTGGCGGGAGGTTCTCTGGAATTGTCCAACGTGGACATTGCCACCGAGTTTGCCAACCTCATTGTCGCGCAACGTGCATTTGAGGCGAATGCGAAGGCGGTAACTACCTTCGATCAGATAACCCAAGACACCATCAACCTGAAACCGCAGTAGTGGATGTTTTGCGCCCTGCCTTCGTTTGAAGGCGGGGCGCATTTCTGAGTCGTTCCTAATTAGAATTCTGTAGCCTCTTCGATTGCTGGGGTGCAATTTTCCTGGCGCGGTTGTTTCACAATTAGCGCTTTTTCCTCTATCTCCATTCGAACCAGCGGGTTCAGGGCAAGCCTTTGCGGTAACGCGAACCCCGCTTATCCCTGCGCCCTTGGGCACCCGAGTTGCACTGTCTTTTCAGGGACCGAGCCTGAGTTAATCCGCTCGAAATCTCCGGTTCCGGTACTGATATGGCAGAGGCTGTAGTTGTCGCCCCACCCGAGAACACTGTTGCGGATCCCGAGGCATGGGCGCAGGTATTGCCTTTGCCCTGCCGCTTGACGGTGGATGTGCCATTACCAGGATTTACCGTGGCCGACGCATTGCGGCTGCGGCGCGGTTCGGTAATCAATTCGCACTGGCGGGTGGGAACTGACATTTCTCTCCGGCTGAATGGAGAACTGATGGCTCGCGGCGAGTTCGAGGTGGTTGGCAACCATCTGGCCGTACGGATCACCGAGTTGGTGTGAGTGTTGGAAGAAAGCAGGCTAGTGAAAGTGTCTGGAAATCAACTGCCGAAAATATTGCGCTGGCTAACCAATATTAAACGCGTCTGGCGCCAGCATCCATCGCGGCAGCTGTGTTTGCGGGAAACTCTGATGCTGGGAGACCGGCGATTCATTTCCGTGGTCGAGTTCGAGCGGCAGCGATTCTTGATTGCGGGAACCAGCGGTTCGGTGGTGATGCTGGCGGAGCTTCCCGGCGAGGTCAGTGCGCGGGAGGATTTGCAGGCAAAAGCAAAAGAGGAAGGAGTTCCGACTTGGGTGTTTGCCAGAGAAACATCGGTGCGGCAATTGATTCGCAGATGAATCGCGCGAAAGCAAGCAAGCGCCGGTGGACAACTCGCGGAATATGGCTCAGCGTAGCCTTCGGCTTGTTGTCAGTTCCCTGCGCCGGAGCAGCCATGATGCGGCCTCGTTCTGCGGCAGGCCTGCCGTGGAACGGCTCGGGAGGAGCGAGCGGCTCGGTGCCCTGGAATATTGTCGTCCTGCTCACCCTGCTCACCCTGCTGCCATCGCTTCTGTTGGCCATGACTCCCTTTGCCCGGCTGCTGGTGGTGTTTCACTTTCTGCGCCAAGCATTGGGCACACAGACTGCGCCCAGCAATCAAACGTTGATTGGACTGTCACTGATACTCACCTTCTTTCTCATGCAACCGGTGATGGCCACCATCTACGACACTGCCGTCGTGCCCTATGAAAAAGGCCGCGTGGATGCGGTGGCTGCCGTGGAACTGGGCGCCGGTCCGCTGCGCCAGTTCATGCTCAAGTTTGCCCGGGAAAAAGATCTGGCTTTGTTTCTGGAGTTGGCCAAGGAGCCACGCCCAGCGCGGCCTGACGACGTCGCCATGCGTGTGGTGTTGCCCGCTTACATCCTCTCGGAACTGAAAGCCGGCTTCCAGATTGGGGCTGCGCTTTATCTGCCTTTTCTGGTGGTGGACATGGTGGTAGCGGCGATCACCACTTCGGTGGGCATGCTGCAATTGCCGCCGGTGGTGATTTCGACGCCGCTCAAGATTCTGCTGTTTGTCATGGTGGATGGATGGAATCTGCTGGTGGGGTCGTTGATGAAAAGTTTCAGTTAAGGAGAAAGCATGTCTCCCCAACAAACCGTGGAACTGGCGCGCCGAACGCTTGAGACCGTGCTGTGGATCGTGGCGCCGCTGCTGCTGGTGGCCACGGTGACCAGCTTGATTATCAACATCGTGCAGGTGCTGACCTCGCTGCAGGAGAGCACACTCTCGACCGTGCCCCGGTTGGCGGCGGTGGCGGTAGCGATCTTTTTTCTTCTGCCGTACATGGTGCGCCGTCTGGCGCTGTTTACGGTCACTTTGTTTTCCGACTTTCATCCGTTCCTGCGTTAGCCGCTCATGGAGACTCTGCATCTCGAGACAATCGTGGCCGCCATGATGTTTGCCGGCCTGCGCATTGGCGGCTTGATGTTGTTCGCGCCGTTTCTGAGCAGCGGCAGCATACCCGTACAAGTGAAGGCGGGTTTGACGGTGGCGCTGACCGCATTGCTGTATCCGGTGTATGGCGCGGTGCAACTCGAAAGCAGCGGCCTCGGCTGGATGCGCATTTGTGTCGGCGAGGTGGTGGTAGGCCTGCTCCTGGGACTGACGTTGCAATTCATTCTGGAAGCGGCGCAGATGGCGGGGCAGATTCTGGGAGTGCAGGCGGGTTTTTCGCTGGTCAGCATTTTGGATCCGCAGACCCAGGCGGATACCCCGGTGATCTCAACTTTCATTCAGCTGACCACGCTGCTGATTTTCCTCGAACTCAATGTGCATCACTGGCTGCTGCGCGGGGTGGCGGCCAGTTTCGTATACCTCCCGCCGGGCTCGGTGATTTTGACTCAGAGGGTGGCCTCCAGCCTGCTGCAGGCGGCAGGCGCGATTTGGCTGGTGGGACTGCAGATTGCGGCTCCGGTAGTGGTGGCCACTTTGCTGATCGACGTCACCCTGGGTTTTCTGGCCAAGTCTTCGCCGCAAATTCCGATTTTGTTCTTGGGACTTTCTATCAAGACGGTGGTGGCGCTGACCGTGCTTTCGGGCACCCTGATTTTGTGGCCGCGGGTATTTGAACATCACTTCGCGGCTGGCATCTCGATGGGCGAACGGCTGTTGCATTTGGCCAAGTGAGAAAAGATGGCAGACAGCAATAAAACCGAACAAGCATCGCCGCGCAAGCAGCAGAAGGCGCGCGAGAAAGGCCAAGTAGCGCGCAGCCGCGACCTGATGTCGAGTCTGGCCGTCGGCACCATGGTGCTGCTGCTCGCCAGCCAGGCCCCATCTTTCTCGGCGCAGTGGCGGGCGTTGCTCAGCCGCAGCCTGGACGCGGCGGTGATTGGCGACTTGAGCGAGACTCCGCTGCTGACCTGGACGGGACTGACTGTAGTGCGCGCTATCAGCCTGATTGTCTGGCTGAGTTGGATGGCTGCCATGCTGGGAGCGCTGGCCCAAGGCGGTCTGGTGTTCGCGCCCACGGCGTTGCAACCCAGTTTCTCGCGGCTCAGCCCGGCCTCGCGCATGGAACAACTGTTTTCCCTGCCCTCGATCGGGCGCTTATTTAAATCGCTGGTGCCAGGCGCCGCCATTATTTATCTCGCGGTCGGAATATTGTCGCGCGAATGGAACACCATCATCGGCGTGGTGCACTTCGGCATAAACCGCCTGGCCGGCTATCTCATGGGACACATTTTCGAGCTGGCGTGGAAGTCCGCGCTGGTGCTGCTGGTGTGGTCGGGAGCGGATTACGCGATTGAGAAACACAAACTGGGCAGCGAACTGCGCATGAGCAAGCAGGACCAGCGCGACGAGTACAAGGAGATGGAAGGAAACCCCGCCACGAAGGCTCGTATTCGCAGGCTGCGGAGACAGATCCGGCGCAAGCGGATGCTGGATGAGGTCAAGAAGGCCTCGGTCGTCATTACCAACCCTAATGAATTTGCGGTCGCGCTCGAGTATCGGGTGGACATGCCAGCACCCGTGGTAGTGGCCAAGGGACGCAATCTGTTTGCCCAGCAGATCAAGCAAATCGCGCTGTGGAATGGAATCCCCATGGTGGAAAACCGGCCGCTGGCGCACGCCCTCTACCGCGCAGTGGAAGTGGGGCAATCGATTCCGCCGAAGCTCTATGCGGTAGTGGCAGCCATTCTGGCCGCTATCTTCCGCGCCCAAGAGCGCGCCGGCGGCCCGAAAGCAGGACGCTGAGCCATGGCCGAAACCACCAAACCGCTGGCACTGGTCGGAAACGGAGTCGTGGAATGGGCGGTTCCCATTGCCGCGGTGGCTCTAGTTTTCGTGATGCTGGTGCCGCTGCCGTCGGTGCTGCTGGATATATTGCTGGCGGCCAGCATTACCGCATCGGTGCTGGTGCTGTTGTCGGCGATTCATATTCTTCGTCCCGCGCAATTTTCCGTTTTCCCCAGCTTGGTGCTGTTGCTGACCCTGGTCCGACTGTCGTTGAATCTGGCTTCCAGCCGGCGCATTTTGCTGCATGGCAACGAAGGCGCTTCCGCCGCGGGAAAAGTGATCGAAGCTTTCGGACAGTTTGTCGTAGGTGGAAATTATGTAGTCGGATTCGTCTTATTCCTCGCCCTGATTGCAATTCAGTACATCGTCATCAGCCACGGCGCGGTGCGCACGGCCGAAGTCACCGCCCGCTTTACTCTCGATGCTTTACCCGGCAAGCAGATGGCGATCGACGCCGATTTGAATGCCGGGCTGATTGATGAAGTCGCGGCCCGGGCCCGCCGCGAGCAGATTGCCCACGAGGCCGAATTTTACGGAGCCATGGACGGGGCGGCGCGCTTCAACCAGCGCGACTCGCTGGCCACCATTCTCATCACTGCGGTCAACATCATCGCCGGTTTTCTCATTGGCGTCTTTCAACTGGATATTCCTTTTCACGAGGCGCTGAAGACTTACACCGTGCTTACCGTCGGTGACGGTCTGGTCACCATGATTCCGTCGCTGCTGGTTTCGATGGCGGGCGGCATCGTGGTCACCCGCGCGTCATCCGGATCGAGTCTGTCCACCGATCTCGGCAAACAGCTGCTTTCGGGGCGGCGGCCGCTGATCATCGCCTCCGGCGTCATGTTGACGCTGGCCGCCATTCCCGGGCTCCCCAAGTTTTCTTTTCTCCTGCTGGCGGCCGTGGTGGGCCTGCTGGCCTGGCGCGCGCCCGGGATGACGGCGGATAAGCCCGGCAAGTCGGACGCAGGAACCGAGGTAAAAGGCAAGAAACCGGCCAGCGAATCGATTGAAGATCTGCTCAAGCTGGATGAACTCAGCCTCGAAGTTGGCTACGGCTTGGTGGCGCTGGTCGATCAGGAGCATGGCGGACAGTTGCTGGCGCGAGTGCGCGCCTTGCGCAGCAGTTTGGCGCTGCAGTTGGGTTTCATCGTTCCCTCGGTACACATCACCGACAATGCCCGGCTGAAAGCGCGGGAATATGTGGTCTCGCTGCGTGGGGTTGAAATCGCCCGCTGGGAGATGCATGAAGATCATTTGCTCGCCATCAGCTCCGACGCTGCGCCGCCTCCGCTGGCCGGCACCGCCACGCGCGAACCCGCTTTCGGAGTTTCGGCCTTGTGGATTATCCCCGGACTGCACAACGAAGCGCTGGCCAAGGGCTATGCCGTGGTTGATCAGACCTCGGTTCTCGCCACCCACCTGGCGGAAGTGATCAAGCAGCACGCTTCCGAACTGCTGACCCGGCAGGAAGCCAAGCGCCTGCTGGATCGCCTGGCGGAGAGCCATCCCAAGCTGGTGGAAGAACTCGTACCCAAACTGCTGACCCTGGGCGAGGTGCACAAAGTCATGCAGCAATTGTTGCGCGAGCAGGTTTCAATCCGCGATCTCTCCACCATTCTCGAAGCTTTACTGGACACCTGCGGGGTGAGCAAGCAGCCCGTGCTGCTGGTCGAAGCTGCCCGCCAGGCTCTCGGCAGAGCCCTGGTGCAGCCCCTGCTGGCCGAGGACGGCCACCTGCGGGTGGTGACTTTGGACAGCTCGATCGAAGAGGAACTGAGCCGCGCTTTCAGCGCACCCACATCGACTACGGCGGCGGCCGGTCTGCAGCCTTCGCTGGTACGCCGCCTTCTCGAAGGCTTGCGCAAACTGGCGGGCGAACAGGTGACCGTAGCCAGCCCCGTGCTTTTGTGTTCGTCGCCAGCACGCTTCCATTTGAAGCGGCTGTTGGAACCGTTTGTACCCAAACTGATCGTGCTGGCGCCCGGCGAGATTCCGTCCGTGGTTTCGGTGCAGTCGCTGGGAGTGTTGCGCTAAGCCGCGCGGCAGCGGCAACCGCAACAGGAGGACAAGATGCAACACGCGAAGCAGGCCTACACCGCCTGGCAGGGTGACGAGGAACGCGAACGTCTGCTGCTGGAGCAACTTCCGCAGGTGCGCTACATTGCGCGCCGCATTCACGAGCGCTTGCCCCGCCACGTGCCCTTTGAGGATCTGGTGCATGCCGGCGTGGTCGGATTGATTGACGCTCTGCACAAATACGATAGCGGCAAACACGTGCAGTTTGGCTCCTACGCCAAGTTTCGCATCCGCGGCGCCATCCTCGACAGCCTGCGGGAGATGGACTGGAGTCCGCGCGACTTGCGCCGCAAGGCGCGCCGCATGGAAGAGGCGAACAACACTTTGCGCTCGCAACTCGGACGCAATCCCACCCAGCCCGAGTTAGCGGCGGAACTGGGAATCGATTTGCACGGCCTGCAAATATTGCTGGGCGAGATTGACGGGCTCGAGGTAGGCAGTCTGCGGGTGCAGTCGCGCCAGGACGGCAAGGAAGAAGATCTTTGTGAGTACCTGCCGGACGATCCCGAAGAAACTCCGCTGCTGATTTGTCTGCGTTCGGAGATGAAGGAATTGCTGACCCGCGCCATCGCCGACTTGCCCGAAAAAGAGCGTCAGGTTCTAGCCCTTTACTATTACGAAGAATTAACCATGAAAGAAGTGGGCGCGGTGATGGGCGTGGGCGAGTCGCGGGTCTCGCAGATTCATTCGATGGCCGTAGTCCGGCTGCGGGCCCGGCTGGCGGAACTCACCGCAGTGCGCGGCCAGGCGGCGTGTTCGGCCAGCGCCGCCGGCGCCAGTTGAGAGGAGAACGTAAATGGAAAAAGTACTGAACCAGGCGGAAATCGATGCCATGGTGCGCAAGGCCCGCGGCGGCGAGACTGCGGGGAAAAAAGAAGCCGCGCCGGCGGTGATCACGGTCTGGGATGTGCGCCAGGCCGGGCAAATTGGCCGCGAGCAGGTGCAATCGATCAGTACCCTACACGAAGGTTTTGCCCGCAACCTGACTCATGCCGTGGGCGCGTATTTGCGCATCGAATTCGCGGCGGCGCTGGTTTCGGCCGAACACTTGACCTACGGAGAAGTTTTGCAGCGCGTTCCCGAAGTGAGTTACCTGGCCAGCTGCAAGCTGTCGCCGGTGGGGGCAACCGCGTTGCTGCAACTGGATCTCGCGGTCGCTTTCCCCCTGATTGATGTGCTGCTCGGGGGCAAGGGCAGCAGTTCGGCGCCGGGACGTCAACTGACGGAGATTGAAGAACAGATTCTCGAAACTGTGATGCGCATCATCTGCCGCGAACTGCAGACTGCCTGGCAGGTTTTGTCCCTGGAATTTGAATTCGAGTCGCGGCGGCAGCCTGAGCAAGTGCAGCGCCTGATGCCGTCGGAAGAAAAAACTCTGTCTTTAGCCTTTGACATTACGGTCGCGGAAAGCCGGGGCACGCTGAATCTGGTATTTCCCGCCGTAGTATCGAATGCGCTATTACGCAAACTGGCGGCGGGATGGGTTCGCACCAAAATGCGCGCCCGGCCAGATTCCGAACAGCGCCTGCGGGAGCGCCTGATGGCTTGCCCCTTTAATCTTGATCTGGCAATCAAGATCCCGGGAGTACCGCTGCCGGAGTTGATGAATCTTTCCCGGGGATCGCTGCTCGCGCTGAGATATCCGGTGGAAAAACCTGCTGGCTTGCGAGTCAGCGGCTGCGAGATGTTTGTGGCCAGGGTAGGCAAGCGAGGCTGGCTGCGGTCGGCGCAGGTGCTCGAACGTTGCCGTCCGGAGCCGGAAGGGAAATAACCTCATGCCTGATGAAACTACGCCTTCGTCCACGCCCGAAGTTCCGCCATCCGATAACGACGCTCGTCCCTACATGCAGGTGTGGGCCGAGAGTCTTGCTCAGGTCCTGGGCCAGGTTGCGGGCTCGCCCTTCCCGGTGGAATATCTGACAGCGGCTCCCGCCGAAGGCCTGCCTTCGCAGGAAACTGATTTACGGGTGATCCTGGTGGCGGCGGGCGCGCTGCGCGGCGAAATGAGCCTGCGCATTCCCCGCGTTGCGGTTTTAGCTTTGGCTCAGCTTTTTCTCAGTGAAGCGCAGGATCCGGCCGTCGAATTCAAACCCGACCATCAGGAGGCTGTCGAGGAGTTGCTGCGCCAGGTTGCGGGACACGCGGCCACCGCCCTGAAACCGCGCTGGGGAGAAGTGCAATTGCGGCTGGAATCGGGCCCTCCGCCTGCCTGGGCGGCGGGCGCCAGTGGCTGGCTGGCTGCGGGCAGTGGCACGGTTTTCCCTTTAACCCTGGAGTGGCAACTAAGCGCTGCCCTGAATGCCGCGCTGACTGCGGCTGCGAAACCGGTGGAGAGCAAGCCGGTCGACGTCCCCACACCGGATGTAGCCGCGGAAATCGATTCTGGCGAAAACAATCTCGACCTGCTGCGCGATGTCGAGCTGGAGGTGACGCTGCGCTTCGGGGAACGCATCATGCTATTGCGGGACATCCTCGAATTAGGCGAAGGATCGGTGGTTGAACTGGACCGTCAGGTGGAAGAACCGGTGGACCTGTTGCTCGACGGCAAACTGATAGCCCGCGGCGAGGTCGTCGTGGTCGACGGCAGCTACGGCTTGCGAATCCATGAAATGCTGACGCCGCTCGCGTCCGCATGAGCAGGCGGAGATCAAATTGAGCGCGAAGCGTTGTCCGGGATGGCTGTCGCGCATACGCAACCGCTGGGCAGCAGCCTATCCGCCTTGCGCCCAGCGCGACTGCACGCCCATGCGCAGGATGTGGCGCCGGCTGGGCTGGTGGAATGGCCGTATTCGCTTGCGGGATTCATCCTATTGCGCTCCTCGATGCTTCGAGAAGGCAGCCCGCGAATATTTTGCCGCGGCTTGCATCCCGCCAGTTGCTTCTTCTTTCGAGCACCGCATTCCGCTGGGTTTGCTGATGCTTTCGCGCGGACAGCTTACCCGCCAGCAATTACAAACCGCGTTGCAGGCACAGCAGGGCAGCCGTCACCAGAAAATCGGGATGTGGCTCGAGCAATTGGGATATGCCAGCGAACAACAGGTCACCACCGCACTGGGATTGCAATGGGCTTGTCCGGTGCTGGCGTGGAAAAACCCGCCGGATTCAGGTCACAGCCGGCTGCTGCCGTTCCGCTTGCTGGAACGCTTCCGCATGTTGCCGGTGCAATTTGTGTCTTCCACCCGCATTTTCTATGTGGCGTTCTCGGATGGCATCGATTACACAGCGCTTTATGCCATTGAACAGATGCTCGACTGCCGCACCGAAGCTTGTTTGATCAGCCGCAGCAGCATGGATCGAGAGTTGGAGCGTATCGGGCACGAACCTCGCGCCGGCGACCTGCTGTTTGAAAGCTGGCACGATCCCGCGGCGATGGCTCACATTACCTGTAATTACGCCCTCAAGCTCGGCGCCGAACAGGTTCGGATTGTCGGTTGCGGCGACTATATCTGGGTGCGTCTCGAGACCCGTCGTGAGCTCGCGACCCTGCTGTTTCGGCACCCGCCAGCCATGCCATCCCAAATCGAGCCTGCTACTGGAGAACATTTCTGCCCGCCGGGCCACCCGCTAAAGTCGCGTCCTGCATAGCCGATACAACCCGATGAGTAACAGCGCGTTTGGCTGCCAGAACGCAAGTCTGCCAGCCTGCCTGGTGGCACTTGTTGCTTCACCGGCTCGGTGGTAAAGGGCTTGCGAATATAACCGCGGTCGCCAATCGGATGGTGGGATACCATCTGGAGAGGCGGAATCCGTCGGCCGCGGCACCCTTCGAATTCACCTCCATGATTGGTTTTGCCGGGCAATTATGCGGCCCGGTTGACCATGCGTTCCCGCAAACAGTCTGCAGTTGCGATGGCGTCGAAGATGCTGGCGTGCCCCTGAATCACGATGATACGCAGATTTGGGACGCAATTGGAGAGATTGCCAATATGATTGCCGGCGACTTCAAGAACAAAATCGTGGGACTGGAAAACCGCTGCATGCTATCCCTGCCTACCGTCATAACCGGCTCCGATTTCCTCGCTTCGCGAGGAATGACGCCCATGAGGCAGGATTTTTCTACCTAATCAAAATATCTACTCGCCCAGCCACGCGCCGTAGGGTTTCAGAGACCCGACGTGGGCAAAAATAATCCTCAGAGCGGCGGTAATTGGAATCGCCAGCACAAGGCCCATGGCTCCCCACAATGCTCCCCAAACCAACAAAGCCATGGTTACCGCTAATGGATTAAGCTGCAAACGCCTTCCGAGGAATCGCGGATAGAGAACATTGAATGCGACCAGATGGAGGCCGAGCACGGTTGCGATGACGATCAGGAGTTCCTGGGAGCCGGTGTGTCCGAGCCCGACGAAGATTGGCGGGACCAGTGCAAGGAGGACTCCCATGTACGGAACCAGGCTTAAAATTCCGCTGACGAATCCCGCGAAGTAAAAAAAAGGCAGGTGAACAATACCAAAGACGGCGCTGCTCACTGCCCCGAGGAATAGCCCGATCAAAAGGTTGCCCACCATGAAGCTGCGAACCATGGCGGAAATTTGGCCAAGGGTCACGTAGGCGGCGTTGCGATTCTCCAGGGGAAAAAGCATGACCGTGGCCGAGCGCACGTGCTCTTGCCAAGTCAGCATGAAAAANNNGCGCTTCTGCGGAAACGTGAAGCTTCTTCCCGTACTCGACTGGCGTATTTCGGCAAATCGTGCACCAGCGTAGTGGCCTGGTTATAGGAGAAATACACGACCCCACCCAGCGCGGCGAACAATAACAGAATTGCAATGCCTGCGCTCAAACTGCGAGGCAGGCGAATGTAACTGAACAAGTCCACAATCGGCGCCAGGATGAACGCCAGCAGCATCGAAACCAACATCACCACCAGCACCGATTCGCCGAAATAACAAAGAGCGAGAATTCCGGCGATGCCTACGACGTTCATCGCCCAGTGGCGGCGCGGTGCCGGAACAGGCGGTACCGCAGCTGTGGGGGCCGATGTCGTTTGCGGCGTGGCTTCGCTGGTCGCCATTTCAGCATCGTAATCCTTTTTTTGGCTTTTTCGTTGCAGCTTATAATCGCGTGTGCCCTCCGAACCGAATTCGTCACGCCCGCGGAGTCTGGGCCGGGTTCTGGGATTGGACGTCGGTTCCAAAAGGATTGGAGTAGCTATTTCTGACCCGCTGGGTATTACTGCCCAGGGACTCGAAACCATCCAGCGGCAAAATAAACGGCTCGATTTCGAACAACTGCAAAAGGTGGTTCGCGACTATGAAGTCACCGAGATCGTGGTGGGCTATCCGCTGAGGATGAGCGGAGCCGAAGGCATCCAAGCGGAAAAGATGCAGCGTTTCGCCGAAGATCTGCGGCAGCGCTTCCCGTTGCCAGTACATCTCTGGGACGAGCGCCTGAGCTCGGCTCAAGCCAACCGCGTTCTGCGTGAAACTGAAATGTCGATCGCGCGCAGAGGCCAGGTCGTCGATCAGATGGCGGCGGTTTTAATCCTGCAGAGCTGGATGGATGCGAGAAGTAGCCGTTAGTCGTTGGTCTTTGGTCGTTGGTCAAAATGGAGGCCAGGCGTCCCCGCCCGGCTGGACGGGCGAGACACCCGTCCTCCAACAAAGAGGGAGAGCGAACACCCCGTGACTAACGGCTAACGACCAATGGCCAACGACACGCGACGGTCGCTCATCTAAACTATTTGCAGGATGCGGGCCTTTCTCATACTTTTTCTTGTTGCTGTTTTCGCTTGCGGGGGATGGCTGGCTTGGGCGCTGCTTGAGCCGGTCACTCCGTCCGGGCAGACGTTTGTGCTTTTGCATCCTGGGTATTCTACTCGTCGGATCGCCGCAGAATTGAAATCCGCAGGCGTGATTCGCAGTGCCGACGCTTTCATTCTGTGGCACTACCTTCATCACCGGCGTTCGCTGAAAGCTGGGGAGTATCTTTTCGATAAGAGCGCCAGAGCAATTGATGTTCACCAGCGGCTAGCGCACGGCGATGTCTACTTTCACACCGTCGTAATTCCCGAAGGCTTCAACATGTTCGAGATCGCCCAGGCCATACAGGCCGCGGGCTTGGGTTCGAGCGATGATTTCCTCAAGGCCATGAGCGCGGATACTTCCATGATTTCCGACATTGCTCCTGATGCGAAAAGTCTCGAGGGTTATCTATTTCCGAATACCTACGAGTTCACTCGCATGCAAAG
>PMOF01000171.1 GCA_003162495.1 Acidobacteriaceae bacterium | reverse complement strand
GTTATCCCGAAAGGTCGACAAATTGTTGTCCGGTTACATTTCAATTATCCTTACGCGCGCAGGGTTTTGAGACCCGGAAGGCGGTTGAACCGTCCAAAAAGTAAGCGCAATCCTTCTTTGAGGCCGTTTTAGGGCGCTTCGGCGCCTTCTGTATTCCTCGCAATGGCCATGCCTGGACCGATGGTTGACGCCAAAGGCACTTTGGTAGCCTTGGGGAACCATACCTGCAATAATTGCGTAAACTGATACTGAACAGATCCGGAGCACAAACAGCACATGAAAAAGATACTCTTGATCGTCCTCGCCGTCGTGATTGCCGCCGGGCTCGTGGCGTTGTTCATTTACCGTCAGCAGTCCGGTTACACGAAGGTTCTGACCGCCAAGCTCGCCAAGCAGGATCTGTCCACTGTCGTGAGCGGCACCGGCCAGATCAAGGCCAAGTTCTACGTCAATCTCGGCGCCACCGCCATGGGCCGCATCACCCACCTCGCAGTTAAGGAAGGCGAGCAGGTAAAGAAGGGTGAGGTCGTAGCTACTATCGAGCACGTCCAGCAGGAAGCCAGCGTCGAAGGCCAGGCCGCCGCCATCGAGGCCGCCAAGACTGACATTGCCGCCGACGTTGCCGCTGAGAAAACCCAGGAAGCCAATGTCGATCACGCAACGGCTGACCTGGAGCAAAAGAAGCTCGACTGGGACCGCGCCCAGGCCCTCTATAAAGCGGGCATTCTGGCCAAACAGGACTACGACGCCAAGAAGGCCGCCTACGACCTGGACGTTGCGTCCGTAGCCCAGGCCGTTGCCCAGCTGAACCAGGCCAGGGCCCAGTCCGATTCCGCTCGCGGACATATGCAGACCCAGGTAGCTATGCTGCGCGGAGATCAGAACATCCTCGACCTGACCGAGGCCATCGCGCCGTTCGACGGCATAGTGACCAATGAACCCCTTCGCGAAGGCGAAACCGTAGTTGAAGGCATTCAGAACACCGAAGGCTCGACCATCATGACCATCGCCGACATGAGCGTGGTCACCGCCGAGGTCAAGGTCGACGAGACCGACATTGTCAACGTCCAGATGGGCCAGCCCGCGGATGTCACCGTCGACGCCATTCCCGGCAAGG
The DNA here is from genome assembly GCA_003162495.1 of Acidobacteriaceae bacterium. Taxonomy (GTDB): domain Bacteria; phylum Acidobacteriota; class Terriglobia; order Terriglobales; family Acidobacteriaceae; genus Telmatobacter. The sequence goes on along the minus strand of PMOF01000171.1, from coordinate 2,595 downwards.
TTTTCAAAGGACACGTCACACTGGTGGGCGATCAGGCGCTGCTGCGTTCCACCGGCGTCGCCACCTCGCAATCCACTTCCGGCACGGAAGAGGCCAAAGACTTCAAGGTTGTGGTCACATTGGATAACCCCTCGACCGAGTTGCGCCCTGGACTATCGACCACGGCCAAGATCACCACCGCGCACAAGGCTGGCGTGCTGTCGCTTCCCATTCAGGCGCTTACCATGCACAACCCGGACGATGACAAACCCAACGGTCAGGGTGGAGTGCAGGCAGCGTCGAACTCGTCCACGCCCACCGCCGGCACCGCGCTGGTGCAGGGCGTCTATGTGGTGGACAAGGACGCCGGCGGCAAACTGCGGGTGAAGTTCGTTCCCGTGACCACGGGCATCACCGGAACCACCGATATCGAGGTGCTGTCCGGCCTCAGCCCAGGAGAGGAAATCGTGACCGGCCCCTTCAAAACGCTGCGCGTGCTGAAGAGCGGCGCGCTGGTCAAGCGGGATACCGTCAAGCCGGTCATTTTGTCGTCTAACGCGTCCTCATAGCAGGATTGGAGATTCGGATGGCTCTGGGAAGCATCAGCAGCGAAGAAGTTGTGCAAACGAAGGCCAGGCCGGAAGGCGACGTGATCGTCGTCGAAGATCTGTGGCGCACCTACGACATGGGCTCCGAGCAGCAGGTGCAGGCTCTGCGCGGCGTCTCCATGCGCATCAAGCACAACGAGTACGTGGCCATCATGGGCCCATCGGGCTCAGGCAAGTCGACGCTGATGAACCTGATTGGCTGCCTCGACACGCCCTCCAAGGGCAAATACTGGCTCAACGGCCAGTTGGTCAGCGAATTGGACGATGACCAGTTGGCGCGCATCCGCAACAAGGAAATCGGTTTCGTCTTTCAGACCTTCAACCTGCTGGCCAGGGCCAGTTCCTTGCACAACGTGGAATTGCCGCTGATTTATAACGGCACCCCGGCGGCGGCGCGCATCGCCCGCGCCAAGGAATCGTTGACCGACGTGGGCCTTGAATCGCGCATGAATCATAAGCCCAATGAGCTCTCCGGCGGCCAGCGCCAGCGCGTCGCCATCGCCCGCGCGCTGGTCAACCGGCCCTCCATCATCCTCGCCGACGAGCCCACCGGCAACCTCGACTCGAAGACCGGCCTTGAAATCATGGCCCTGTTCGATACTCTGCACGCCAATGGCAATACCATCGTGCTCGTAACCCATGAGCCCGACATCGCCGAATACGCTCATCGCGTGGTGCATATCCGCGACGGCCAGATCTTCTCCGACGAACCCTCCAAGCGCCACCGCTAGTCCCATACAAATCAGCGCCATGCCCCACCCGAACCAGAAAGAAGTTCTAAGCTTTCCGGTTCATGCTTTGCGGGTCCGCGCCGATAAAGCTTCTGTTGACCTGTCCAGATTCAGGCCAAACAGCCGAGGCACCGTGAGACCCATGCAGAGCGCCGTTCCATTCCAGCCCCCACTCCCCATTTCCGGGCTGACCCTGGTGGAGTTGGAGTCGCCCCCTGCCGCGCCGGCTGTGGGCGTGAGCGCGGCCTGGCTCAAGCTGGTGATGAAGGCCGATATGGCGGCGCCCCACCTGCAGGTAGCTACCTTTGAAGGGGAACACGGCACCGGCAAGCAGACCTTGGCTCGTTATCTGCATAGCCGCTCGCCGCTGGCCGGGTCGGCCTTTCTGCGCCGCGATGCCCGCGAATGGCTGGCCACCGACGCCGATCCCGCCACCCTTGCCGGCTACCTCTATCTGGATCGCGTCGACCTGCTGGCCGCTCCCGGCCAGGGCCTGCTGCTGGGCGTGTTGAAGGCGTTAGAGGACCGTCCGCCGGGTCGAGCCGTCGTGCTGGCCTCCTCCCAGGTTTCGCTGCGCCACATTGCGGCCCAGGGATTGCTGCTTCCCGATCTCGCCTTCCGGCTCACCGCCGTCCGTTTCGTCGTTCCCTCCTTGCGCGAACGCAGAGAAGATATTGCCGCCCTCGCCCAGTGCCTGCTCGACCGCATTGGCAGCCGTTACCGGCAGCGCCCCGTGATCCTCGGCGCTGGCGCGCTCGCCCGCCTGCTCCAGCACCACTGGCCGGGCAACGTACGCGAACTGGCCGCGGTGCTTGAAACCGCGTTGCTAGAAGCGGACTGCGGAGTCATCCGCGTCACTGACCTCGCCCTGCCCACCGCCCTCGAAATGCGTCACGATCAGCCGCCGCCCCTCGCCTCAGACGCGCTCTCTGCAGGCGCTCTCTCTCTGGACGGGTTCATCCGCCAACATGTCCACCACGTGCTCGACCTCAATCGCGGCAACAAACTTCGCGCCGCCCGCCAACTGGCCATCAGCCGCTCCACCCTCTACCGCATCCTCGGCAACGAATCCACGCTGACGCATTGACCGCCGCTCCTAAAGAAAGATCTGTCATCCTGAGCGAACAATAACTGGCGGTCATCCTGAGCGAAGCGTTCTTCAGCGGAGCCGAAGGACCTGCATTTGCTTCTCATCCTGAGCGACCTTCATGGACTGTCATCCTGAGCGAGCGCAGCGAGTCGAAGGACCTGCGGTTGCTTTTCGGGAGGGAACCTGC
>PMOF01000251.1 GCA_003162495.1 Acidobacteriaceae bacterium | reverse complement strand
TACATGGTGATCGAGTGGGTGGAGGGACGGCTGCTGCGGGAGATTTTGACGGATGCAGGCAAGCTGCCGATCGAGCGGGCGGAGAAGATCGCGCTGGGGATCTGCGAGGCGCTCGACTACATGCACAAGCATGGGGTGGTGCATCGCGACCTGAAGCCGGAGAACATTATGGTGGACGCAGAGGACCGGATCAAGCTGATCGACTTCGGGATTGCGATGAAAGAGGATGCGCGGCGACTGACGTTTGTGAATGTGACACCGATGCTGGGCACGCCGGACTATATTTCGCCGGAGCAGGTGAAAGGGCAGCGCGGGGACCAGCGAAGCGATATCTATGCGCTGGGCGTGATGCTCTATGAGATGCTGACCGGCCAGGTTCCGTTCAAGGGGCCGAATCCGCTGGCGGTGATGAACGAGCGGGTGCTGCACGACCCCCAGCCGGCGCGGAAACTGAGGGCGAAGATTTCGCCGGAGTTGGAGGAGATTGTGAACCGGGCGATGGAGCGCGATCCGCGACGCCGGTATGCGACGGCCAACGATATGGCGTGGGAGCTGGAGAACCAGGAGCAGGTGGGCGTGGAGGATGGGGTGCGGCGGCCGGCGTTGCGCGGGGTGCGGATGTGGAGTGGGCGGAAGATGCTGCTGTATGCAGGGCTGGTGCTGACGCCGATTTTGATTTTTGGGTTGATGGTGTGGCTGGCGAGGCGGTGAAAGAAGACTGCTTCTAGCTGAAAGCTTTTCCCAGGTCTCAAGGGCGGGTTCTGGGACTCCCGGCCCTGGGAAGTTCGTGGTCTCCCACCCTTCGCTAGAAAAAAGCGAAGGATGGGGCACCCTAACCTTTTTCGGATGATTTTAGGGTGGTTCCCCTGTGCTCCGAAAGACAGATGCAGGTCCTTCGGCTCCGCTGTAGAGCGCTTCGCTCAGGATGACCGCTTTGGGTGATCAGCGGTAGGATTCGTCGCGGTGGATTACGAATTCGGGGTAGGCGCCGCCGCCTAGTTCGTGGAGGTCCATGCCGATGCGCTCGCCGTCGGGGTCGACGCGGAGGGGGATGAGGCGGTTGAGGAGCCAGAAGAGGAGATAGACGAGGGGCAGCATGAGGCCCAGCAAGGTGGCGATGCCGACCAGTTGGGCGACGAGCTGGCCGGGGCGAGGGGAAAAAAGGCCGACGGCGAAGAGTCCCCAGAGGCCGCTGACGGCGTGAACAGAGATAGCGCCGGAGGGATCGTCGATGGAGACGGCGAGCTCGAGCAGTTCGACGAGGAGCGGAGTGGCGATGCCGGCGACGATGCCGATGAACAGGGCCTGCCAGGGTGAGACGAGGGCGGCGGCCGCGCTCGAGGCCACCAGGCCGGCGAGCCATCCGTTGGCGCAGAGGCTGGCGTCGGGTTTGCCGAAGCGGATGCGGGTGACGATGAAGGTGGCGAGGATGGCGCCGGATGCGGAGAGCAGGGTGTTGACGGCAGTTGTGGAAAGAGTGGCGATGGGCGCATGGAGCCAGAGGATTGCGCCGGCCAGGTTCCAGGCCATCCAGCCGACCAGAGCGACAAAGCAGCCGAAGAGCGCGTAGATGGCGTTGTGGCCGGGCATCGCGGTTGAAAAGCCGCCCTTGGGAAATTTGCCCTTGCGGGAGCCGGTGATCCAGACCAGGGCCAGGGCGCCGAGGCCGCCGAGAGCGTGAACAGTGGCCGCGCCGCCGGGGTCGAGAAAGCCGGCGCCGAGGGAGAAGTTGATGCCGAGCTGCGAAAGCCATCCGCCCACCCAGACCCAGTGCGCAAAGAGGGGAAAGACGAGGGCGGCGAGAACGGCGGAGATTGCGCAGCCGGCGGTGAGGCGCAGGCGGTCGGCTCCCGAGCCCCAGGGGATGAGGGCGACGAAAGCGACGGCGAGAAATTCAAAGAGCAGGGCGAGTTGCGACGGGAGCGGGGCGGAGGCGAGGCCGGCAAGAAAATGGGGACCGGCGCCGAGCCAGTTCCAGGGTTTGCCGGCGATGTGGAAGGTGTGGCCTGCGCTGCCGGGGAAGCCTCCGGGCGGGCCCGGGAGACTGCCGGTGAGGGCCGCGCCGAGCAAGGCGAAAACGATGGCGGTGACGGCGACCATGGCCAGGTTTCCGAGCAGCGCCTGGGCGGCGGAGCGAGAACGCCCCAGGCCGGTATTGATGAGAGCCACGCCGGCGATGGCCATGGGGGCCAGCAGCAGCAGAACCAGGCAGAAGACAAATGTGGGTTCAGACATGGCCGGGGGCGCGGGCGTGATGGGAATCATGGGAGCGGCTCTTGGCGGGCTTCCATGTGGCCGCGGACGGCGACCGCCAGACCGAGGGCTTCAACGGCCAGGCCGCAGAGGACGAAAGCTGCCCGCGGGGCTGGGGCGGGAAAGAGCACCAGCGCGGCAATAGAGAGGAAAAATCCGGCTGGCATGACCAGCAAGCCCGCGTATTTCATGGCCCTCTTCTTTCAGACGTTCGGCTTCTTTCAGGCTTGCGACCGGGGGACGCAGCCCTGGGGATCGGAGTTCGATCAGGGGTCGGGAATGCGTTTGAAGGAACACTTGAGGCAACCGGCCGCTACGTCTGAACGAATTCTAATGCATCAACTGCGGAGAGCTGGCCACTGACTTGCAAACGCACAGCCATTGCGCAGTGCCGCGCGCGGGCCGCAGTGCTTTTGCGGGGTTGGTGAAGCCGCGCGGAACGGATGAAGGCGATTCAAGCAAGAGTGAGAGGCGTAAGAATCGACGAGAAAAAATGGCAGCGCGCATCTCAGTTTCTGGTACGCGAATCGGCCGCGTCGGGATAGCGGTTTCCAAATCTTTTGCCTTAGTCCAAGCGGTTCTCTTTTCAGTAGGTTCCAAAACTGATCAACGCGCACTTTTTTAAAGAATTTTGCAGGCGTGCCGGGACGCGCATCGGGTTGCTGCTGGTATATTGATTTTTCGGGCATCCTCCTCCACTCGGATGTTTTTTGCCCGGGAATGTTTTTTGTACACACGAGATGGGACCTTCGGCACAGGTGGCGCATCTAGGACTTCGAGCGAACTTACGGGCGGCCTTTTCTCAAGAACGGGTTTTGTAGGCAACGTGTTCGGCCGCGGGCACAGCGGGCAGAACCAAAAACGAAAATCAAGCAGGGAAAGCATTCATGGCGCAGATATTCGATCGCAGCTCCAATGCTCTGGCTCGCGCGAGCCTGGTGTTGACGGGGCTGATCGTGATCGCCCTGGGGGTTACGCTGGACCAGCTGCAGCGCTCGCCCTGGGTGACGCGGCAGGGCCAGCGCCCGGACCAGCCGGTGCCTTTCAGCCACAAGCATCACGTGCAGGGACTGGGGCTGCAGTGCCAGTACTGCCATGTGACGGTGGAGAAATCGAGCTACGCGGGCATTCCGCCGACCAAGACCTGCATCAACTGCCACGCGCAAATCTGGACCAACGCGCAACTGCTGGAGCCGGTGCGCGCAAGCTGGGCAACGGGCGAGTCGGTGGTGTGGACCAAGGTGCACGACTTGCCGGACTTTGTTTATTTCAGCCATGAGATTCACGTGAACAAGGGGCTGGGCTGCGCCACATGCCATGGGCGCGTGGACCAGATGCCGCTGATGTATGCGCAGAACACGCTGCAGATGGAGTGGTGCCTGGACTGCCACCGGAATCCGGCCAAGAATCTGCGCCCGACGGGCGAGACCTACAACATGGCATGGGAAAAGCCGGCGGAGGACAGGCCGGTGTGGTGCGCGACGGGCGATGAGAAAACCGGGTTGCCGACGGCCGAGAGCGTGAGTTGCGTGACCAAGGACCCAAGCTCAGCCGGGCCTGAAGTGGCCTCGCTGCAAATGCCGTTGAGCGGGGCGCGCGGGCTGGCCGGGGATGTGGGCGCGGCGGTTCCGGCGGCACCGGCTTACACGAAGTTTACAAGCCAGGATGAATTGGGGCATTTCCTGCTGAGTCATTACAAGATTCGTACACCGAGAGAGCTGACAAGCTGCGAGGTCTGCCACCGATGAGCGGACAGCGAATGGATGACATGAAGAACGCGCACGGGGAAAATGCTTCCGCGATGACGCTTGCCGAGGTACGCGAAGAATTGAAGGGCGTGCGGGGCAAACGATATTGGCGGTCGGTGGA
>PMOF01000266.1 GCA_003162495.1 Acidobacteriaceae bacterium | reverse complement strand
CCTCCGTGGAGTCAGTGAAGCGGTCGCAGAGGACGATTTTGCCGGCATCGAGCGCGGGCTGGATCACCTCCGCAATGGCCTGGGAGCGGTCGGCAAACATCAGGGCCATCTCCGCCATGGGCGCGAGGCCGGTGGAGCGGGAATCGAGGACCAGGGCGCGGATGCGGTCGCCCGTGGGGGTTCCGCCGGGCTGGCGGATGAGGACGGGATCGTCCGCCGGGTTGCGGGTTTTGATCCAGGCAGCCAAACGCTTGATTTGGGTGGTTTTGCCGGAGCCGTCGAGACCTTCGAAGGTGATAAAGAATCCGCGCGGCATGGGGTGAGTTTAGCACTTGCATGAGCGGTTTATCGGGCCAACGGGAAGCGTGGCGGGGGTTCAGTTTGAATTGAATCCCTGCCTCAGGGCTAAAGCCCACTCAAATCGTTGGGCTTGATGTACGGGCCGTAGCCCGTACCCTTCATTCAAATGGTTGGGCTTGATGTACGGGCCGAAGCCCGTACCCTTCAAAGTGACCCACAATCGGAAGCGCGGCGGGGGAGACGGCTCAGCTTGGGTTGTGTTACAACAGGATGGTTTTCAAAAGACACTGGAATCAGGCAACTGAGTTCCATCGAAATCAATGGAGGCTCATAGTGAATCTTCGCATTCTACGCAACCTCTCCGTGTTCGGCCTTTTTGTTGTTTGGGCGATGCTGGGGGCGAACGGGCTCAATGCGCAAAACCTGACGCTGGAAGGACAGACCGGGGGATTTATCACCCCGACGGCCTACGTGGTCCTGAGCGAGAAGGACCATGTCTTTTCACACCCGGCGGTGGGTTACCACTTTGTGAACGTTAACAAGGTGATCGGCGATATTCACACCTTCAACATTGCCGAGGGCTTTGCCAACCGCGCCGAGGTGGGTTACACGCGGAGCGTGCACTGGACGGGCGACAGCACTGCGTTCAGCAGCCTGTGGCACTTTGCGGGGATGAACATCTTTAACGCCAAAGTGGTGGCGATCAAAGACGGGCAGTTTGGTCCCTGGACGCCGGGATTTGCCGTGGGCGGCGTGGTGCGCACCGGGGACCACTTTGTGAGCGGGGCGCTGAACCAGGAGCTCTTCGGGGTTCTGAAGAGCTATAGCAATGGCGACGTGTATGTGGCGGCCACTAAAACATGGGCGCATCCGCCCGTGCCCTTCCTGGTCAATCTGGGCTGGAAGGCGACCAATGCTTCGATCTTCGGCATCGGTGGTCAGGCAACGCGGTTTGGCGGACGGCTGTTCGGCGGCTTGGGGATTCCGCTGCCGGGTCCGTTTAAGACGGTGATTGTGCCGGCTGCTGGGTTTACGCAGCAGCCGCCGACCGCCGTAAATCTGGGAGCGATCCTTTACCCTCCCGGCGGCAGGGCGCACCTCCCCACGACCCTCGATTATGCGGTCCGGGTCACGCAAATCAAGCACCCGCACTTTGCGTTCGATATTGGTGTGGGACAGGTAGCGGGCATGATCGGTACCACGGCGGTCCCCACCGGCCTGCCCGCGCCCGCGCCGCCTTTTGTTCTGGTGCCGGTGAACCTCGAGGCGCGCCACGTTGTGGGCGTCGGTCTGAGCATTCGCCCGTGACCAGGAATCTTCGCAAAAGGCAAAGCAGACAAATTTCCTGACCTGAGCAATACTGGACAGACCTCGATTGGGCGAGGTGATTAGTTTAATTCCATAATGAAAGCCCGGCAGGCGGGGCGGCTGATGGACAGCAGTTGCTCCTGCCTGCCAAAGGGCTCTGGCGCTCATTCCGCCGGCCACGCTTTCCTGCCATTTCATCCCATTTAATCTTGAACCCCGGCGCGATGGGGGCTCTGCGCCCAGCGGGTACGAGCGGGACATGAGCGACGGCAAGTGGACGGGACGAAAAGCAGGTTTTCCCGGGGTGTGCAACCCAAATCGACGGGCTGGGTTCCAAATTGAATAGGCTGACCGCCCCATGGCGTTTGGGACTTGATTCACAAAAAGATTAAGAGGAGGAATTTCTTATGCAAGTGCTCCGCTCCGCACGCTGGCTGATGCTGGTGCTGCTTTTTTCTCTACTTCCCGCGCCTTCGCGCGCAGGGGTGTTTATCAGTGTCGGGTTTGCCCCGCCGATGCTGCCGATCTATGAGCAGCCGGTTTGCCCAGAGCCGGATCTGATGTGGATGCCGGGATACTGGGGCTATGGCGAGGACGGCTATTTCTGGGTTCCGGGCGCGTGGGTTCCGGCGCCATATGAGGGCGCGCTGTGGACGCCCGGCTATTGGGGATGGAACAACGGTCAGTATGTTTTCAACGATGGCTACTGGGGTCCCGAAGTGGGCTACTACGGCGGAGTGAATTACGGCGGCGGTTATCTGGGAATCGGCTTTGCCGGCGGCGAGTGGCGAGGTAGGTCATTCGCGTATAACACGGCGGTGATGCACGTAAATACCACCATCATTCACAACACTTATGTGAACCGGACGATCGTTGAGCAGTCCCGGGTGGCGAACTCGGGCCGCGTGGCCTACAGTGGCGGGCCGGGCGGCGTTCAACACCGGCCTACCCCTCAGGAGCAGGCAGCCATGCACCAGCCGCATACGGCTCCGACACGTTACCAGACGCAGCATATTTCGTCGGCGAGGAACGACAAGACTTCTTATGCGAAGGCGAATGGCGGGCGTCCGCACACGCTGGTTGCGGCGAGGCCGTTGCCGGCTGAAAGGCATGCTGCGCCAGCGGGCATGAAGACTGGCGGCGGCGCGGTGGCGGAGTCCGGATCGAGGACCGCGGGTGAATCGCGCGCGGGTACGCGCACCAACACTCCAGCAGAGCGTACCGCGCCCGCACATACGACGGAGCGTGGGGCTCCTGTGCATCAGGCGGAACGCACGGTTCCTGCAGAACATGCTGCGCCCAGGGAACGTGCTGCTCCAGTGGAACATGCCTCGCCGGCAGAGCGTGCCGCGCCAGTAGAGCGTGCTGCGCCCAGGGAACGCGCCGCTCCGGTGGAACACGCCGCGCCTGAAGAGCGTGCTGCGCCAGTAGAGCGTGCTGCTCCCAGGGAACGTGCTGCTCCAGTGGAACACGCCGCGCCTGCGGAACGCGCTGCGCCCGCGCAACATGGAGCGCCTGCAGAACGTGCTGCGCCCGTAGAGCGTGCTGCGCCTGTCGAGCGTGCAGCGCCTGCGCAACATGCGGCGCCTGCGCCCAGGGAAGAGAAGAAAAAGCCAGAGGGCATTTAGATCGCAGCTTCGCAGTCCTTGCAGAAAGGTCCACGGTCCTGCCGTGGACCTTTCTGCGTTTTGCGCTTGGCAAGTGGTTTGTTTGCAACAGGCAGACTGGTCCAGGGTTGCCGACAAAAGCACCTTGGTTATGGGATCCCTGCAACTTCCCGTGGCAAATCGGGTTGAGATTGACGTAGACTGAAGCGCGTAAATCACGTTTCAGGCCACACGACTCGAAAAATATCAGGAGGTTTCATTTATGCGACTGTCCCGCTCTTTGCGCTTGCTTTTGCTGGCGTTTCTTCTGTCTGTCGTTCCCGCGTCTTCGTTTGCGGGGGTGTTAATCAGCGTAGGGTTTCCTCCTCCGCCGCTGCCGGTTTATGAGCAGCCCATTTGCCCGCAGCCGGGGCTGATGTGGACACCCGGTTACTGGTCCTACGGAGAGGACGGCTACTTCTGGGTTCCGGGCGCGTGGATGCCGGCGCCTTACGTAGGCGCCCTATGGACGCCTGGATACTGGGGCTGGTCCGGTGGCCGCTATATTTTCAATGCGGGCTACTGGGGGCCGCATGTCGGCTTCTACGGCGGCGTCAATTACGGCTTTGGCTACGGGGGCATTGGCTTTGCCGGGGGCATGTGGCGGGGCGGCGTGTTTGCTTACAACACGGCGGTGATGCACGTGGGCGTAGGCTTTCGCTCGGTGTATGTGGACCGGGTAGCCGTTGACCGCGGATTTGTAGCCAGAGATAGCCATGTAGCGTTCAATGGCGGCCCGGGCGGTATTCGTCACGAGGCGGGTCCCGAGGAGCGGATGGCTGAGCACGAACAGCACCGTGGGCCGACTGCAATGCAAGGCCAACATGCGGAGGCTGCCCGGTCCGACCGGACTTCCTACGCCAGCAACAATGGCGGGCATCCGTCGCACGCGGCCGTGGAAAGGCCGCTGAGCGCGCCGAATCACGGCGGCGGCAGTGCGTACGGCGCGTCCGGTGCAAACGGGGGGCGTGATATGGCTTCATCCCACTCGACGAACGGGCAGCGTTCGATGCAAAGCAATAGCTACTCGGGTGGAGGTGGCGGAGCGGAGAGGATGACATCGCGGCCTGAGGCTCAGTCGCATCCGAATGCGGCGCCGAGGGGAGAATCGGGCGGCCACTCATCCGCGCCAAGGCCCAGTCCCGAAGAGCACCACAAATAAAGCCAGCGCAGGCGGAGAATTGCCTGTTCACGCGCCAATAGCCAACCAGGCCCACGGTCAGCCGTGGGCCTGGTTGCGTTATGCGCCCGACAATTCGATACCGGCAATTTCAACTTCGAGGCCGCCGAATTCGGGGTGATCGTTTTCGCGGATGCGATAGGCGAGGTCAACGAGCGAGCCTCGGGCCAGGGCGAGCTCGACGGCGCGGGGGGCCAGGTCCCAGCCGACGGCGCGTATGGAAGAGCTGGAGCCGGCCAGGATCGGATCGTGGGCGGAAGACTGGGCGGGAGTCTGATCTGGTTCCTGAGCCAGTTCGAGGCGAATATGGCGGTCTTTCATGATGCGGGGCGCAGCCAGCAGGCGCGCTTTGCGGGCGATGAAGAGCGGTTCGGAGTTGCCGTGGCCAAAGGGTTCAAGCTTGCGGAGGAAGCCAACCAGCACGGGAGTGATGCGATCGAGTGGCAGTTCGGCGTGGATGCGGAGGAGTCGCTCGGGCTGGCGGGCGGCGAGATGCTCATCGGCGTACAGGCGCAGGCGGCGTTTGAGCTCAGGGAGCGCGACGGCGGGCATGGCGAAACCGATGGCGAAGGCGTGGCCGCCGAAGCGCGTGAAGAGGTCGGCGCAGGACTCGATGGCGTTGAGCAATTGAAAGCCATCGACGGAGCGGCCGGAGCCGTGAGCGATGCCGTCTTCAACGCTGATGACGATGGCCGGCCGCGCAGTGCGCTCGACGACGCGGGAGGCGAGGATGCCGATGACGCCGCGATGCCAGCCATCGCCATCGATGACCAGCAGCCGGTCGCATTGCGGTTCTTCGGGCAGTTGGAGGGCGAGCACAGCATCGGCTGCGAGACGGGATTCAATGGAAGCGAGCGCGATCGATTCGGCTTCGCGTCGTTCGCGGTTGAGGCGCTCAAGCTTGGCGGCAAGCTCGGCGGCGCGCACCGGGTCGCGTGTAGAGAAAAGCTCGATGACTTCAGAGGCCACGTCCATGCGGCCGGCGGCATTGATGCGCGGAGCGATGCGGAAGGCGACATCGAAGCCAGTGAGTTGCCTGGCGGCGGGATCGAGGGCGGCGGCGGCGAAGAGGGCGCGCAGCCCGGCGCCGGAGGGCGAGCGCAGTTCGCGCAGACCGAGGGCGGCGATTACGCGGTTCTCGCCATGCAGGGGAACGGCGTCGGCGATGGTGGCGATGGCGGCCATCTTGATAAAACTGGGAAGAGTTTTATCGCGAGTGCGGGCGGGATCGCGACGGGCGAGTATGGCCTGGGCAAGTTTCATGGCGATGGCCGCGCCGCAGAGAGATTTTTCCGGGTAGGCGCAGCCGTGCTGATTGGGATTCAGAATGGCGAATGCGTGTGGGATGGCGTCGCCGGCAGCGCAGAGATGGTGGTCGGTGACGATGAGGTCCAGGCCCAGGCGGCGCGCGGTCTCGGCTTCAGCAAAGGCGCGCATGCCGGTATCGACCGTGATGACGAGACGAACGCCGTCGGCATGTGCGGCTTCAATGACGCTGGATTGCAGGCCGTAGCCCTCCCGGAGACGGTGGGGGATGTGAAAGCGGACAATTCCGCCGAGCATTTCAATGGCGGTTTTGAGCAGCACGACGGCAGTTGTGCCGTCGACGTCGTAATCGCCATAGAGCAGGATTGGCTCGCGTTTGGCAATGGCGGCTTCCAGGCGTTCAACAGCGGCGGTCATGCCGAGCATGAGGAAAGGATCGTGGAGCTGGGCGGGCGCGGGGTTGAGGAAGTCGTGGGCCTGGGCGGCGGTGGAGATGCTTCGGGCCAGCAGCAGTTCGGCGAGAACCGGAGGCAGACGAGCTGCTTTGGCCAAAGCAGCGGCTTCAAGCGGGTGCGATTCTGCGAGCACCCATCGTTGCGGCGGGCGCTGAAAAGGACGCTGTTGGGGGACCTCTGTGCGGGGCGGCGCGGACTGCCGGCCGTTCTCTACGGCGCCTGACGAACTCACACGCTCTACTCGTCTTCCTGGTCGTGACCGTGCTCGTGGTCGTCGATGACAATGTCCTGGAAGCTTTCGACGTCTTCAAGCAGCGCCTGGTAGCGCTCATACCATTCAGTGGTGGTTTCGTGCAGGAACACGATGCCCTGGTAGACGAAGCCAAGCTGGATGTAACCGAGCATGCCCGAATACTTGCGCAGCCATTGGGCCTCGACCAGTTCGGTGGCCTCTTCATCGGGAAAGTTCATCTCGCCGGCTTCTTCGACCAGGGCGTCGAGTTCGACGCGCTCCAGCGTCATCTCGCTGAAGGTGATGAAGGGAGCGCCGACGTGTTTGGCCATCTCCACAAAATCTTTCCATGCGTCAGGATTGCCCTGACTCTCCCACACAATGGAGGGGATGTCCTCGGTGACGTAACCGGGAAGGCGGTGCATGCCGTGGCCGGAGATGAAGGCCACCATGTCGTCTTTCAGCGAGAGCAGGTTTTCCATGGTCATAGTCAAGCACTTATTTTCTCAGATTGGGGCGGGTGTACGCGCGGAGATTGTGGAAAGTTGCGGGAAGCGCCTGCGGCCGACCACAGGGGAGCGGGGCTCGGTGCTTTAGTCTGGAATTATCTGAATTGAGGAGGAACACCGCTTGCCTGCATTTGAACGCCATGTTTTTGTCTGCCATAATACCCGCCCTGCCGATGCGCCGCGGCCATCCTGCACCACGGATGGAAAGAGCGAACTGTTTACTCAACTGCAAACGCTGAGCAAGGCTGCCGGCCTGGGGGCGACGGTGCGGATCAACAAATCCGGCTGCCTGGACCAGTGCGAGCATGGGCCGACGGTGGTGGTTTATCCCGACGCGGTGTGGTACGGGAAGGTGCAGCCGGAGGACGCGGCGGCGATTGTGGAGGAGCACCTGGTGGGCGGACGGCCGGTGGAACGGTTGCGCACAGCGGAGGAATGCATAAATACGAAGAGCTGCCCGCACCGGGGGTGAGTGAGGAGCTGCGGCGGATTTGCGATGGAGACCGGTGTACATGGGGCGGGTACATGGGGTATTCTGAGCCTTAGTCCATGATTTTTTCTCGCGATTACATTGGGTATCTGGCCCGCCGCACGGTCAAGCACCTCCTCGACGCCAAGCTGATCACCGCCAGTGACCTGAAGGTGGTGGAGGCGCGCGTCACCGCGGGGCTGATCGAGGAGATATCGCTTGAGGACCGCATCAACGATGAAGTGCGCGTGATTCTGGAAGCGTATTCCGACGAGATGCGGAAGACGGGCGCGCAATATGCGGAGATGTTCAAGAAGGTGAAGACCGAGCTGGCGAAGAAATACAAGGCGGTTCTATGAGGATCAACCGCGACAAGCTGAACAAGCTGGCTCACACGGTGGCCGACACGCTGGCGGAGATTGACGAAGTGGGGTTTCTGGAGGATCGAAATACGATCCGGCAAGAAGCGCGCAAGGCGCTGGAAACGCTGCTCGAAGAAGAAGGCAGGATCGATACGGCGGCGCGGCTGAAGATTGCCAACCAGCGCAAGATCATCACGGAAGGCTCGCAGGAGTGGGAGATTCTGTACCGCAAGTATTACAACGATGAGGTGCGGAAGCTGGGGATTTGACAGTTGTTTGGGTGCTTCAAGGGCTTTGGTGTTGGGCAGGAATTTTGTTAAAGTAAGTGAGTAGCCGGGGACGGCTGCTCTAAAAATCAGAAGTAGAATTGCTTTCCCCCGCAATTGTGGCGCTATCGTCTAGGGGT
>PMOF01000015.1 GCA_003162495.1 Acidobacteriaceae bacterium | reverse complement strand
GTGGAAGACGGCAGCCTGCAACTCACAGGAGATAAGATTGACGTTTCTCATGATTCGGGAGACGCCTTTGCGCACGGAAATGTGAAGGCGACCTGGCTCGACCCAGGTACGGACAAAGCCGGCTCAGCTCAGCCACAGGGCAAGCCCGTAAATGCCGCGGCCAGACAGAACAGCATGGCGCTTGGCGGGCAAGGTCCGGCGCACGTGGTTGCGGACGAGGCTGAATTGCAACAGGCTTCCGGCGTGGCTACTTTCCGCGGGCACGCGCGCCTGTGGCAACAGGCAAACTCGGTTTCAGGGCCGCTGATTGTCCTTGATCGCCAG
Source organism: Acidobacteriaceae bacterium (assembly GCA_003162495.1). GTDB lineage: Bacteria > Acidobacteriota > Terriglobia > Terriglobales > Acidobacteriaceae > Telmatobacter. The sequence continues at coordinate 4,493 of PMOF01000015.1, read as the reverse complement.
AAGCAGACGCTTGTAGCCCTTAGTACCGACCCGACAGAACCAGTTCGAGCGGTGTTGTTGAGTGCGCCGAGCCCGGCTGCAAGTAAGGGCGGGGGCAACGGCGGGGAAGGGAAATCGGCGGCGCCTTCGGTGATCCGTGTTCGCGGGGGCGATCTGAAATATTCTGACGCCGAGCGCAAGGCGGTGATGCGCGGGGGCGCTTTGGGCTCGGTTGAAGCTGAATCGGGGACAGCGACTTCGTTTTCGGATCAGGTGGTGCTGACGCTGCTGCCGCCAGGCAATCACGCCGGCAAAGACGGCGCTCAGGGGCAGGTGGACCGCATGACGGCGAGCGGCCATGTAGTGGTCAGCTCCGAGGGCCGTCGCGGAACCGGAGATCTGCTGGTGTATACGAATGAATCCGGGGAATACGTGCTGACGGGCAGCGTCGCCTCGCCGCCTAAGATGATCGATCCGGCGCGGGGAACCGTGACCGGCGAAGTTTTGAGGTTCGATAGCCGCGACCGCAGCGTTAGCGTGGAAGGCGGCGGACAGAAGACAATAACGGAGACCACGGCGCCGAAGTGACAGTAGCACCAGAACTGGCAAGAATGACGGAAGCGAGCTTGAGAACCAGATGGAGACATTGATCGCCGAGGGAATCGGCAAAAGTTATAAGGGCAGGCAGGTCGTCCGCGGGGTGGACCTGCGCATCTCCCGGGGCGAGGTGGTTGGCCTACTGGGGCCGAACGGCGCGGGGAAAACCACCAGCTTCTACATCATTGTGGGGTTGGTGGCGCCGGAGACTGGGCGCGTGATGGTGGACGACACCGAGATCACGCGCATGCCGATGTATCTGCGTGCCCGCAACTTCGGCATCAGCTACCTGCCCCAGGAGCCTTCCGTCTTTCGCAAGCTGACCGTTGAAGAGAACATCCTGGCGGTGCTGGAGGCGCAGCCGCTGGGCAACAGGGAGCGCCGCGCCAGGACCGAGCGACTGATTCATCAGCTGAATCTGGGTCATGTCCGCGCCACACGGGGCTATGCCCTGTCCGGCGGGGAGCGGCGCCGGGTGGAGATTGCCCGTTCCCTCTGCATTCAGCCCAGCTTCATCCTGCTCGACGAGCCTTTCAGCGGCATCGATCCCATCGCCGTGCTGGAGTTGCAGAAGATCATCTTCGACCTGAAGGCCAGCGGCATCGGGATTCTGATCACTGACCACAGCGTGCGCGAGACGCTGAGCGTGACCGACCGGGCGTACATCATCGCCGAAGGGCGTATTATTTTTGCCGGAACGCCGCATGAGCTGGGCAACAACCCGGACGTGCGGCGCCTCTATCTGGGAGAGGGTTTCTCGATGGGTTAATGGCGACCCGGGAAGCTGCGCAATCCGGCGAGGCCGTGGATGACCCGAAGGTGGCAGTTTACCCGCAATTCAAGGGATTTCAGCGCATCCCCGAATTTGGGATACTAGTTCCCGGGCGATGGTTGCCCGATTCGGAACGATGGGCTAGAAGTGGACCAATTTGCCCATTAGTCTTATTCTCATGCGATTACACTTAGATTGAGTCCAGATGGGGGACAATTCCCAATTATGCCGTTGCTGCAACCCAGATTGAGCCTCAAGGTATCGCAACGCCAGGTCCTGACTCCGGGCCTGATGCAGATGGTCAGCGTGCTTGCGCTCAACAAGCTCGAACTGAAGGAGATGATCGATGCCGAGATGGTCGAGAATCCGGTCCTGGAAGAGATTGATGAGTCGGTTCCCATGTTGGATGCGGTGGCAGGGCGCGAGGAACTGCTGGAGCGGGGCGCCCAGGAGACGCCGGCTCCGCCCAAGGATTCCTTCAACGAGATCGACTTTGGATCGTACTTCCAGGACTATCTTGATCCTGGTTATCGCACCCAGCCGGAGTATGAAGAAAACGACAAGCCCTCGTTTGAAAATTTTCTATCCCAGCCGACCACTCTTTCCGATCACCTGGCGTGGCAACTGGGCGCGCTGACCCTGGACCCCGGGCTGCTTGAGGCAGCCGTCTTCGTGATCGGCAACCTGGACGAGGGTGGATACCTTGCCTCGGCCGAGGAAGAACTGGCCGCGGCCTTTGGCCAATCCTCCAATCGCCCGGCCAGCCCAGGCGCGGTCCCCAGCATCGTGGCCACCGAGAGCGCTGCAACAGACGGCGAGATTCCGGAAAACCTGGTTGCTGAAAATGGGCTCCTTCCCGGTGAGCATGAGCCTGATCACTCCGCGCTCAATGGTGCGCGCCCGGAGCTGGCTGCCGCGCTGGAACTGGTGCGGCGCGGCATTGACCTTGTGCAGCATCTTGACCCGGCCGGAGTGGGAGCCAGAGATCTGCGCGAGTGCCTGCTGATCCAGATCGAGGCACAGCGACACGAATTCGGTCAGGTGTTCGCGCGGCATGCGGCCGAATCCGACGAAGATCCACATCGCAGCTCTCGCGGCCAGGCCGATGCCCTGGTGGAGCAGCGGCGGCGCAGCATAGAGGTTGCCGCGCTGATCGTGGACCGGCACTTGCAGTTGCTGCAAAAGCGGGATGTGAAAGACCTGGCGCGGGCGGCGCACATCACCCCTGAGGAAGCTCACGCCGGCGTGGAGTTTATTCGCACCCTGGATCCCCGGCCAGGCCGCCTCTACAACCGCGAGCAGACGCGGCTGATCGAGCCCGACGTGGTGTTTGTCAAGCGGGGAGGCGATTGGGCGGTCTCAATGAACGAGGAGGACCTGCCCAGTCTACGGCTCAGCCAGCGCTACCGCCGCATGCTGGTGGCGAAAAACACCGACAAGGAAGTGAAGGAGTATGTCAAAGAGCGCTTTCGCTCCGCAATGCAATTGATGCGCAACATCGCTCAGCGCAAGAGCACGATTCTGCGTACGTGCGAGGTGATTGTTCGCCGCCAGCAGGACTTTCTCGATCGGGGAGTCGAGGCCCTGCGGCCGATGATGATCAAGGAAGTGGCGGAAGAAATCGGAGTTCACCCCTCCACGGTGAGCCGCGCGGTGGCCAATAAGTATGCGCACACCCCGCAGGGCGTGATCGAGCTGCGCTTTTTCTTTACCGAGGGCTCGAATGGTCCGGAGGGCGCCGACACGCCCCTGCTGGTGCTCAAGCGCAAGGTGCGCAAGCTCATCGAGGGGGAAAATGCGCGCCATCCGCTGACCGACGACCAGCTCGCCGCGATGCTGGGGGATCAGGGCATCCGGCTCACCCGCCGCACCGTGGCCAAATATCGCGAAGACATGAATATTCCTTCCACTCACCAGCGCCGCCGCCGCGACGAGTAAGGCTGGATTGGCAGCATCCACAGCAGACATTTGGTTGGCCTGACGCAGATTTCAAAAATGCTTTAAAATCCGTATTTCGCCCGCTGAAAACCCAGGCAGCGGGAACCAGCAATGGAGGCTGACCATGGAAGTGGAGTTAACCGCCAGACAAGGGAAGATCTCCAGAGCCCTGCGCACCCAGGCCGAGGAAGGGATGGAGCGCATCGGGAGAATTCTGGGCAAGACCGCCCGGGCAAGCATCACGTTTGGCGCGCAGAGGCATCTGCAGATTGTGGAACTGACCGTACAGGCGCGGCTACAGACGATTGCGGCTACCGGCAAGGCCGATACCATGGACGCCGCGTTGCGGGAGGCGATGGATCACGCAGAGAACCAGGCGCGCCGCTATCGCGACCGCAGGCTGGAGGGCAAACGCCTGCCCAAGGAAGAGAAGGTGCTGAGAGAGCCCCCGGTGGTGCGGCCCAAGGTGCGCCCCGCCCAGACGGAGGCTGCCGCGGAAGAGGGCAGGCCGGCGCGCGCCGCAAAGCCTCGCGCGTCGATCGCCGTGCACTCCTTCCCCTCCCGCGCCGCGGTGGTTGAGCCGCACATTGTCCGCAGCTCGGAAGCGATTGCGTTGAAGTTCATGACCATTGAGGAGGCGGTGAAGGAAGCAGAATTCCGCGACCGCGACCTGCTCATCTTCCGAAACTCGGCCGGAGATATGTTTGTGCTCCATCGCCGCCGCGACGGGCAGATGGAGCTGGTGGAGATTCCCTAGGATTGGCCGGGACATTGAGGGTTGCCGAATTGCCCGCGCAGTCATTGCGCCCAGCACCCAACCCGGCTGTTCGGTGTAGCATGTGCCCATGGGTCCTTCAAATTCCGCGCGCCGGGCGAAATCATCGCGTGCGGCCGCCAAACCCGCCAGCTCACTGAAAAAGCCGGACAAGGAGCTGGTGATCGTCACCGGAATCTCCGGCTCGGGCAAGGCCTCGGCGCTCAAGGCATTTGAGGACCTTGGCTTTCACGCAGTCGACAATCTGCCTCTGGAATTGCTGCTCAATTTTGCCGGGTTGGTGCGTAAATCCGCCGAGGTGCAGCGCGCCGCGATTGTCGTCGACATCCGCGAGGGAACCACGCTCGACCGGCTTCCGGACATTCTCAAGAGTGTTAAAAAACTTCTTCCCACCCGAGTCGTTTTTCTTGACGCTCAGGATGCCGTGCTGGT
>PMOF01000117.1:685-16268 GCA_003162495.1 Acidobacteriaceae bacterium | reverse complement strand
ACTTCGGGGGACAGGCGCAGAGAGACCAGCTTCTTGGTTGGGCTTTTTTGCGGGCCGCGCTTACCTTTCCGAACGACTTTGCCGTTGCGGATCAGGTCTGCCTGGGCAAACCATGCGCGGGTGGCTGTGGCGTCATTTGGATCGTAGGGGCCGTCCCCAGGCTCGAAGGGGATGCGGTCTCCTTCTTTGAAAGCTTGCACGCGCTCCCAGTCCGTGTCACTCTTTGTCTTGTTCATACTGTTTGCGCTCCTCTCGCGACGCGGGCCGGAATGAGATCACCCGAACATCGTATCCGCGCTCGGAATAAATCAAGGTCAGCAGCCGCCCTTTGACCAGGGCCAGGGCAATGTCCATCAAACGGTGTTCGCCGTGGCGGCTGGTGTCGTATGTGCATTTGTCCGGGTTGTCGTAAACCAGATGAGCATCTTTGAAGTCGAGCCCGTGCTTCTTGAGGTTGGAATCCCGTTTTGCCTCATCCCAAACGAACACAATTTAATTGTAGCTACAATATAAACGAAAGGCAAGCTGAAATTGCGGGATTTTGGGGGTCTGTCAGGGTCTGCGAAATCTGTGATGCTTGCGATAAACGTAATGGCCCACGAGCCATCCGGCGGCGCTGCCTACCAGCACGTCGGAGGGGAAATGCTGCTGGCCAAGAACCCGTGTGAGGCTCACTCCGCCGGCCAGCGTGTAGATCCCGAACTGCTTCCAATGGGAGGGGTACTCATCCGCGAGAACTGCGGCGGAGGACCAGGTGAGCACGGTGTGCGATGAGGGAAACGAGGAATCGATGCCAACACTCGTCTGAAAAAACCGGCCGCGACCGCTGTCCATGGATGGCCGCTCTCGCCAGAAGATCAGTTTCATGCCTTGCTCCACCACCAGCCCGTCCAGAATCGATTCGCTGCCCAGGATGCCGGCCTCTCTGGCGTGCGGATCGGCGTGATACTGCCCTTTTTCAAACAGCAGCAGGGGAGCGGCGATAAAACCGCCCACCAACACGTCGGAGGCGACCACATTTTCGTGGTTGAACTTGGGGTCGTGGGGAGCGGCGTTCATGGCCTGGTGATCGGTGGCGATGGCCGCGCCAGTGACCAGCAGCAGGGGGAGCACCCATTTCAGGTCGTGGGGCCGCGTGCGGAGCGGGCTGGTCCAGATCACTCCCTGGTCATCGAGAATACGCTTTGGAGTGTTGTGGAGCGTGACCCGTTCGTCGTCGTCCGTGGCATGTGCTTGGAGGGCCTGGGGTTGGGGAGCGTCCGGCAACTCACTGTCAAAATTCTGCGAGTGGGCGCAGCAACTGAAGGCCAGCGCCAGCAGAGACGCAAAAACAAAGGATTGGGCGCGAGGGAGCGGATTCTTTCTCGAATGAGTCACAAAACATTTGGATGCAAACAAATCGCCTACTGGATCAGATGAACAAAAAGTCATGGGGCGTTCATTTCCGATCCTGGGCAAGGTAAATCTCCGAGTAGTCGAGGTAGTTCTTGGCATATTCGAGGATGAGGGTTCGGTCTTTGTCGCTGAGTTCGCGGCGCATTTTGGCGGGGACGCCGGCCCAGAGCGTCCGAGGCGGGACGACGGTGTGTTCAGGGACCACCGCTCCCGCAGCGATAATGGAGCCCTCGCCGATGCGGCTGTTATTGAGGATGGTGACGCCCATGCCGATCAGAACAGCGTCTTCGACAACGCAGCCGTGAACGGTTGCGTTGTGGCCGATGGTCACCCAGTCTCCAACCACGACCGGATAGTGGTTACGCTGACCGTGGAGCACGGAGCAATCCTGGACGTTGGAGTTGGCGCCCACGCGAATTGAATTCACATCGCCGCGCAGGACGGCGTTCATCCAGACGGAGGAATGCTCGCCGAGGGTGACATCGCCGAGGACCTGGGCGGAGATGTCGACGTAACAACTGGTTGGGATTTGTGGCAATCGACCCTGGTAGCTGCGAATCATTCCGGTTGAGCCTCCGATGGGGGGTAGATGGACCCATCTGAGAGTGTAAAAGAGAGCCCACCCCCAGTGTCGAACCGGAATTTTATGGGTGCGCTGTTAAGGAATGACCCCAAACCTGTGCAACTTCGTACAAGGTAAATCGCGCGCATTCCCAAAAGCCGAGCCTTTACAGTATCCTAGAAGAGCCCCATGGCAGGTTTGGAGGTGGGATTTTTGGCAGAGGTTCGCATTCAAGAAGGCGAGCCGCTCGAAAATGCGCTGCGCCGGTTCAAACGGAAGGTACAGCAGGAGGACATCATCAAGGAAGTAAAGCGTCACTCCTACTACCTGAAACCCGGTGAGAAGCGTCGCGTCAAGGCAGCTTTGGCGCGCAAGCGGAATCGCAAGAAGGCACGTAAAGAGGCTGACTAGCTACAACCCAGCCGTGACAACCGCCGCCCCCGATGGTTTTCCCCTGCATGCAGCGCGGAAACCATCAGAACGGGGCGGCTTGTCGCGTCTGCGAATGTTTTCCGGGAACGAAGGCACCGTCCCCATCGATTACGGCGCGCCGGTTGAGCTAAAGCAGAGCTTGAGTGAAGATCAGATCTCCCTTGAACTTCGAGGGAAACCCCGCCGTACGGACCAGCGTACCCAGTTGCGCCCAGTGGCGCTGGCTGTGGAACAGCGCGTGACCGAGCAGCTTGCGCCGCGACATGGTCTGAGCTTCCGGAGGCAGAAACGGGAGGTCGAATCTCATGGTCTCCTCCCAGCTTTTGGCGGGGTCGGCGAGGAGTCCGCGGAAAATCTTAACCGCTTTCAGGTGCAGATCGAAGAGCGCGTCGAGAGGGCCGGCCGGCATGTCCTTCAGATCCGCTACGGGCAGAACGGCGAGGCGCTGGGCCCAGCGCAACTCGACCCCCCAGATGTGCTTGACAAAGTCCTGCACCGTGGCCGTACCGCCGATCCCGCAAGGAAGTTCGAGCAGCTTCGGGTTCGCGTCAAGGTGCGACTTCCAGTACGCAGCCGATTCCTGGTTCCAGACGAGCAATTCCTCAAGTGTGATGGCAGGTGTCATGGTTTCCTCGTGAGGGAGCGATGGCCGATGTCGTGGCGATAGTAGATTCCTTCATAGTGAATCTCGGCCATGGCTTCGTAGGCGCGCGCCAAGGCCTCTTCGAGCGACGGGGCGGCTGCGGTCACGCCGAGCACGCGTCCTCCCGCGGTCAGCAGTTGATTCCCCACCTGGGCGGAGCCGGAGTGGAAGATCTGCACCCCCGGAACCTGGGCGGCCGCGCCAAGGCCGGAGATGGGAAAGCCAGTCGCATAACTGCCCGGATAGCCGGAAGAACTAGCCACCACGCAGGCTGATGCGCCGGGAGTCCACCGCAGTTCAGTCTCGGCGAGCCGGCCGTCGATCGAGGCCTCTAGCGCTTCGACCAAGTCGCTCTCCAGACGGAGCAGGACGGCCTGCGTCTCAGGATCGCCGAAGCGGGCATTGAACTCCAGCACCTGGGGTCCGCGCGCGGTCATCATCAGGCCGATGTAAAGCACGCCGACGAAGGGCGCATCCTCGTCGGCCATGCCGCGCACGGTGGGTTCGGCGATGTGGTGCAGAACCCAATCCTTCATGCCCGGTTCGAGCATGGTATCGGTGGAGTAGACGCCCATGCCGCCGGTGTTGGGGCCGGTGTCGCCCTCGCCGATGCGCTTGTGGTCCTGGGCCGGGGCCAGCGGGATCACATGTTTTCCGTCGCTGAGGCACATGAAACTGATCTCGTCGCCGTGGAGCAATTCTTCAAGCACCACCTGCTGTTCCGGCTCGCCCAGCAGCTTTCCGCTGAACAGGCCGTGAGCGGCCTCGAGGGCGGTGTTGCGCGACTGGCAGATGATGACGCCCTTGCCGGCGGCCAGACCGTCTGCCTTGACGACAATCGGAGGGTGAAACATTTCGACGGCCTTTTCGAGTTCGGCCGCGGATGCGCAAAGCGCGTAATTTGCGGTGAGAATGTTATGCCGCTGCAGAAAGCGCTTGGCGAAACCCTTGCTTGTTTCCAGCATGGCCGCGGCGCGGGTGGGTCCAAAGACCCGCAGACCGCGCTCCTGCAAGGCATCCACAATGCCGAGCGAGAGAGGCAGCTCCGGTCCCACGATGGTCAGGCCGGGCTGCTCGGCCTCGGCCACGCGCACCATCGCGTCGAGGTCTTTAAGATTAACTGGAATGCAGCGGGCGATCTGCGCGATGCCGCCGTTTCCAGGTGCGCATACCACCTCTGTGACCCTGCTACTTCGCTTTACCGCCCAGGCCAGCGCATGTTCGCGGCCCCCCGAACCCAGAATCAAGACTTTCATTCGTGCGTCCCTGCTCTTCCCGCGCTCCCCGAATCTTGAAAGGCTATCTGAGCAAACCGGGATTGGGAAGTCAAACCGGCAACGAAAATGGGCGGAAATGGCGGTCCCCTATACTGATTCGAGGAACCTGGCATTCCGGAACGCACGCCAAGCAGGAGGGCCGAGCGATGGTGCAGATACGCATTAAGCCCTATCTGCAGGGAGAGGCGGAAAAGGCGCGGCGGACGCTGCAGACGCGCATTTTCCGGCGCAACCAGATTTTGGGGATGGTGATTGTGGCAGCGGCGATCCTGCTGTGGAGGCTCTTTCACACCAACCCCAAATGGATCTTTCCACCGGGATGGTGGCGGCTGTGAGCACTGCGTCGAGCAGCCCTTTGGATCAGATTCGAGAGCGACTGGCGGTGCTGTTGCTGGGCCCTACAGGCAGCGGCAAGACGGCGCTTTCGCTGATGCTGGGCGAGCGGTTCAATGGGGAGATCGTGAGTTGCGATTCGGTGGCCGTGTATCGCGGCATGGACCTGGGCACGGCCAAGCCGTCTGCCGGGGAACGGGCGCGGACGCCACACCACCTGATCGACGTAACGGAGCCGGATGACCCGTTTACCGCGGGCGAATACAGCAGGCAGGCACGAGCGGCGCTGCGAGACATTGCCGGGCGGGGCAAGCTGCCCATTGTGACTGGCGGAACGGGGCTCTACCTGCGGGCGCTGACGGAGGGACTGTTTACCGGGCCGGCCAGGCAAACGAAACTGCGGGAGCGCCTGGAACGAAGCCGGCAACGGTTTGGGGAGGACTGGCTGCACCGGGTGCTTCAGAGGCTCGACCCGCCCTCTGCGGTGCGCATTCACGCTCGCGATACGCCCAAATTGATGCGGGCTATCGAGGTCTGCCTTGCCGCTCGCAGGCCGCTTTCGCAGGTTCTCGCCCGCGATCCGTTGAGCGGTTTCCGCTTACTGCGGATCGGTCTCAACCCGCCGCGGCGAGAGCTTTACGATCGGCTCAACCAGCGAGCGGCCGCCATGTTTGCTGCGGGGTTGATCGGGGAGACCCGAGGACTGCTGGAACGCTACGGGCCCGTCAAGGCGCTCGATTCGCTGGGCTATAGGCAGGCAAGGTCAGTGCTGGAGGGTGCCATGACCGTCGAGGCTGCAATCGAGGCGGCGCAGCAGGGCCATCGCAATTATGCCAAGCGGCAATTGACCTGGTTCCGGCGCGAGCCGAGCGTGGTCTGGATCGAAGGCTTCGGCGACGAAGCGGAGACTCTGCGCGCGGCAACCAACGTGGTAGAGTCCGAACTGCATTTAGAACATCTGAAGTAGCAGCGCCCGCTGCGAGGTTGCTTTGCTTACCCGAGGATGCAGACGCCACCATTTAAACTAAGCAAGGAGTGGGGGCGCTTCTTAAAGAGGAAGCGGCTTCAACGGAGCTCGCATGGCAGAGACGATTTACGATGTGGCCGTGATTGGCAGCGGGCCGGCCGGCTATACGGCGGCCTTTCGCGGCGCGGAATACGGGCTGAACGTGGCGGTGATTGAAGCGGCCCCAGTGCTGGGCGGGACTTGCCTGCATGTGGGTTGCATTCCGACCAAGTCGATTCTGTTCAACGCCGAGATCTGGGACCACCTGAAGAACGCGGCTGAGCTGGGCATTGATGGCATTGGGACGCCGGTGTTGAATTGGGGCGCCGTGCAGAAGCGCAAAGACGCCATCATTTCGAAACACACCAAGGGTTTGGAATTCCTGATGAAGAAGCACAAAGTCGCGAAGGTTTCCGGCTACGGACGACTGACTGGGCCGTCGCAGAACGGCGTGCATACGGTTCAGGTAACCGCGGCGGACGGTGCAGTGAGCCAAGTGCAGGCAAAGAATGTGATCCTGGCCACGGGGTCCGCGGCGAAGTTGCTGCCGGGCCTGGAAGCCGACAGCACGATTCTCACCAACATCGAAATCCTGGCGATCGACAAGGTGCCGAAATCGCTGATCGTGATTGGCGCGGGCGCGGTGGGCGTGGAATTCAGTTCGATGTTTCGCAGCTTTGGGACGGAGATCACGATCCTTGAGTTCCTGCCGCGCATGGTTCCGGTAGAGGATGAGGAAGTTTCAAAAGAGCTGACGCGGCTGTTCAAGAAGCGCGGCATCGACGTGAACACGGGCGCCAAGGTGGAGAAGGTGGAGAAAACCGAAGCCGGCGTGAAGGTGACCTTTACCGACGCCAACGGCAAGACGCAGGTGAAAGAGGCCGAAAAGGTTCTGGTCGCAGTGGGCCGTTCGGGACGGACGGACTACATCGGCATTGAAAAGACAAAGATCGAGCTCGAGCGCGGATTCATCAAGGTGAATGCCGCGCAGCAGACGGCGGAGGCGGGCGTTTATGCCATTGGTGACATCGTGGCCGGGCTGCCGCAACTGGCGCACGTGGGCGCGATGAGCGGCATGGTCGCCATGGCCAAAATTGCAGGCCGCCCGTTTCGGCCAGTGCGGAAGGATCGCATCCCCAGCTGCACGTATACCGAGCCGCAAATCGGGTCAGTGGGGCTGACCGAGGCGCAGGCCAGGGAAAAGGGCCATACGGTCAAGATCGGCAAGTTCCCGTTCGCGGGCAATTCGAAGGCCACCATCGTTGAGAGCCACGACGGCTTCGTGAAGATTGTGTCTGACGAGAAATATGGAGAGATTCTGGGTGTGCACATCCTGGGCCCGCAGGCAACGGAGCTGATTGCCGAAGCGGTTGCCGTGATGGAGCTGGAGGGCACGGTGGAAGAGATGATGTTCACCATCCATGCGCACCCGACGCTGGCCGAATCGATGCTGGACGCCTATGGCGCCGTAGAGGGGATGGCGATCAACGCGTAAGGCGGAAAACCAATGCCGCACCGCACCGCGTCAGTCGCTCTTCCCCGCGTCCTTGTCGAGCCCGATGGGCAAATCCAGCGCCACCAGGGCAAACCGGGTTCTATCGTCCTTCGCGTTCTCAAAGCCCACGATGTGCTGACGGCGCTTGGAGCCGGCCTTCAACTCCAGGCCGTTCTTGCTGGAACCATAATCGCCGCGGTCTACTTGCACATTGTTGCCCTTGTCATCTGCGCAGGTCAGCCCTTCAGAGGTCGCAATAGGGGTACCCACCGGGGAATTGCCCTGGCAGGTAATCACGTCGCCGTAGCGGCCCAGAGCCTTCTTGTAAAACGCTGCGACCTTGTCCTGTGAGTCCGGGGTGGCATAGGAAACCGCCCGTACCCGCAGCTCCCACTGGCCAAAGCCAAGGTGCACGTCCGCGGACTTGTGCTGGTCATCGTCCTTCACCGCCTGCGCGCCCGGATAGACCGGCAAGCCCAGGTCTGCGGCCGTGGTCTGATCGGTATTCACATGAACGCCGCCGAAAGGCGTATCCACCTGGACGTCTTTATCCTCGCCGTTGGCGCCCTTGTCGACGTGTACCCTGCATCCCGCCATCCCGGCCGCCAACACCAGAGCCGCCAGCAAACCCGTCGCTTCCCGCATCCTGTTCTGCACCATGGCAATCGCCCTCATGCCCTGTTATACGCCGCCCTTGGGTGAAAGGTTCCGGAAATGCTGCTTCGAGTCAACTTCGGGCGGCTGCGCTCCGGCTCAAGGGCTTTTCCTGCGTTTTCGCCAAATGAAACGGCGTCCATTATCGTGGAGGGGATGAAAAGGGCCCTTTACGTAGTTCGCATCTCGCTTCTGGCTGCGCTACTTCCCGCCGCGGCCGCACTCCTCCCCCAGGCAGGGACGCCCCTGCCGGCTAAGATCGCCGCGCCAGTCTCCATTCAAGTGCATGCCGGGCAGCTCATTGGCCCCTACACACCCATCTGGAACTACTTTGGCGCCGATGAGCCCAACTATCTCTACGCGCCCCATGGCAAAAAGCTGCTGGGCGAGCTGGCCGCGCTCAGCCCGGTTCCAGTCTACTTTCGCCCTCATAATCTGTTCACCACCGGCCAAGGGGACGGCTCGCTGAAGTGGGGTTCGACCAACGTCTACATAGAGGGGCCGGATGGCGCGCCGGTCTATGACTTCACCATCACCGATCGCATCTTCGACACGCTGACCCAGGCGCATGTGCGTCCGCTGGTCGAGATCGGCTTTATGCCCCAGGCGCTCTCCACCCATCCGGAACCCTATCGCCATAGCTTTCCCAAGGGAGATATCTTCACCGGCTGGACGTATCCACCGAAGGACGAAGCCAAATGGTCCAGGCTGGTGGTGGTCTACGCGACCCACCTGCGGGAGCGCTACGGCCGCCAGACCGACAACTGGCTGTGGGAGGTATGGAACGAACCGGACATCGGCTACTGGCATGGCACCGCGGCTGAATATGACCGGCTCTATGACCTGACCGCCGCCGGCATTCGCCAGGTGATGCCGGCGGCGAAAATCGGCGGCCCGGAGGCAACCGGCGTCAGCGACCATTCCGAGCCGTTTCTGCGCCAGTTTCTCGAGCATTGCGCCCACGGCGTCAATGCCGCTACAGGCGGCACTGGCGCGCCGCTTGACTTCATCAGCTACCACCCCAAGGGCAGCCCGAAGTTCGTGGATGGCCCCGTCCCCGGGGTCCCCGGCGACAGGTCTTCGTCGACGGGGTGGATAATCATGAGCGTCGGAACCCAGCTTCGGGCCGCGGAGCGCGGGATGCAAGTGATCGCCAGTGATCCGGAGTGGAAGCACACGCCGATCATTCTCGGCGAGAGCGACCCCGAAGGCTGCGGCGCTTGCCTGAGCAGCCGCAACGGCTATCGCAACGGGCCTCTCTACGGCGTGAGCGTGGCCGAGGCCACCATGCGCACCTATGAGCTGGCGCGCAAGTACGGCGTCACTGTCGAAGGCGCGGTCACCTGGGCCTTCGAGTTTGAAGATCAGCCGGCCTTTGCCGGGTTCCGCGAATTGGCCACCGCCGGCATCGACAAGCCGGTGCTGAATGTGTTCCGGATGTTCGGCATGTTGGGCGGAGTCCGGGCAGGCAATGGTCAGGCGCGCAAAACCCTGCCGGGGGCGATGTGGGTGGCTACGGAAAGCAGCGGGGCTCTCCCCTTGGCTGAGGTTGTAGAACACAGCGTGGCCGCGGCCCCCGACGTGAATGCGGTAGCCACGCGCAACGGCCGTGAAGTGGATGTGCTGCTATGGAACTACCACGATGCCGACGTCCAAGCTCCGGCTGCCGAGGTTCACTTGGTAATAGACGGCTTGCGGGGCCGGGCGGCGGTTGCGGCGGAGTTTCGCATGGACGGCGAACACAGCAATGCGTACCGGGCCTGGCAGCGCATGGGCAGCCCCGCGCAACCCACCGCGGAGCAGACACTGCAGCTGGAACGGGCAGGCGCGCTGGAGCAGACGGTGGCCGATCATTCGATTGCGCTTCGAGCCGGCAAAGCAGGCCTGGATCTCACTCTGCCGCGGCAAGCGGTCGCCCTGTTGCGGCTGCGAGAGCGGTGATGAATCGAACGCGATGAATGTGAGCGTGAATGCGGCCAGCCGGTGCGGCAGTCCCAGGGCAGTGCGGGCCGTAAGGCCCTGGATCAGTGCTTCGCGGGGCCGTCTTCCTTGCTGCTGGTGGCAAATAGTATGCACGCAGTAAAGACCGCGATGATGAGCGGAACGACGAAGAAAGGGGAAGTAATGTGCATGGTGCGGGCTCCCGAATTCCATGGTACGACAGTAGAGTATCAAAGCCGGGCGCTTGTTGGAGGATACGACAGGTTTCGCCGACGGTCTCCATTCCGGGCAACATTTGTGCAAAGCAGTTGCCCAGTAATGCCTGAGCGCGCACACGCCCCCAAGTACGGCCGTATCTCCTTTCTGTCCAATTCTTTCCCGCTTGTGGAAAACGAAATCCTTGGCCGCCCGGTGAAAATCGCGCTTGACTTTTTTGTTCGTCCGGGCTCTTCTAATCTCGATCCAGCTTCTCGTCTTGCACGCATCCGTGGCCAGGATTTTCCTCGTTGGTTTCGCGTCTGCGCGCACCGAACCCCGGCCCCGCGCTCCCGTTTCGAATCACGAAAGGACTCAAGATGTCCGAGCCTTATCAGCAATCTGGCATCTCTGAAAATGCGGCAGGCGCCATCACTTATATCACCATTGTGCCGGCGATCGTTTTCCTGGTGCTCCCACCCTACAGCGCGAACCCCTTCATACGTTTCCACGCCTGGCAGTCTATTTTTCTAAGTATTGTGTCCATCATCGTCAACGCTGTCATAAGCGTTCTTCTTGGGGTCAGCGCAGGATATGGATCCAGCTTGTACCACGCTCTCACCAACCTGCTCTGGATTTTTTGGCTCCTCCTATGGATTTTGTGTGCGATCAACGCTTTGAATGGCAAACGCTTCGGGCTCCCGGTGATCGGAGCGATCTCTGAGCGCCTGGCCCGCAAGTAGTCCATTCATAGACATTGCAATCCGGACAAACTCCCGCTGACCGGGCCACCCCCGCGCTATCGCCGTTTGCCTTTCTTTCCGAAACGCTTTTTCCCTTTTGAAGCCGGCGCGCCTGCGGCCTTCGGTTTGCCTTTCCCGGGCCTGGGCGGGGACTTGGCGGCTTTGCGTCCGGTCAAGGGAATACCCTCTTCCACAATCGAGAACTGGAGCCTGCGCTCCTGCACCAGGATTCGGTCCAGGATCACCTGCACCCGGTCTCCGACGCGGAAGCGGCGTCCATTGCGTTCGCCAATGATCTCGTGCGTGTTCTCCCGCCAGGTGTAGCGATCGTCGCGCAGTGTGTCGATCGGGACCAGCCCCTCGACGAACAGGTCGGTCAATTCGACAAACAGCCCGAATTTGGCCGGGTTCAATACCAGCGCGGCAAACTCCTCGCCCACCCGGTCCTGCATGAAGCGAACCTTCTTCCACTCCACCAGCTCGCGCTCGGCCTCGGCGGCGCGACGTTCGGTCAGGCTGGTTTCTTCGGCAATCTGCGCCAGCTCCGCTTCGGGAATCGGCGGGTCGAACGTTAAATTCTGACCACTCTCAGGCCTCAGGTTCGAGACCTGGGGCACCCGTGCCCGGCTGTGGGTGAGACCCTCGTTCGGATGCGTCCACGGCGAATTGTGTCGTCCGTGCGCAACATGGCCCTGCCCGCGAACGCCGGCCGCCAGCAATGCCTTGGCGATGCGATGCACAATCAGATCCGGATAGCGCCGAATGGGCGACGTGAAATGCGTGTAGCTGGGCGCGGCCAACGCAAAGTGTCCCTCATTGATCTCGGAGTAACGCGCCTGCCTGAGCGAACGCAGCATCAGGTAACTCAGAATGCGCTCTTCCGGCTTGCCCTCGATGCGCGCAGCCAGTTTTTGATACATGCGCGGCGTGACGGGGATGTCTTCGGGGACTTCATAACTGCGAGGGTTGCGGCCGCTGCGCTGCGAGTCGCGCCGGTCGCCGCGCGTGACGCCGCGCTTGACGGGCAGAGCGCCCAGTCCGAGCGAGTAGCCGAAGGCCGCGGCCAACTCTTCAAACTGGATTACACGACGAGGCTCGGGTTTTTCATGAATCCGATAGAGCGACGGCACACCCAGGACTTCGAGCCACGTGGCCACGCATTCATTGGCGGCCAGCATGAACTCCTCGATGAGTCGATTGGCCCAGGTGCGCTCCGACTTCGTGACACCGCGCATCTGACCCTGCTCATCGAACTCGATCACCGGCTCGGGCAGGTCGAAGTCAATGCTGCCACGCTCCTCGCGACGCTTATTCATCAGCCCGGCCAGCTGGCGCATCCGCTCAAAACTGGGAGCGAGCGCGGCGTGGCGAGCGCGGGCTTCTGCATCCCCCTCGAGAATGGCGTGGACCTCGGTATACGTCATCCTCGCTGCGGAGCGAATGACCCCTTCGACAATCTCGTAGCTCTCAATGCGGCCGTCGGAATCGAGCTGCATGATGCAGCTCAGCACCAGCCGGTCTTCGCCGGGGCGAAGGCTGCAGATGTCGGTCGAGAGCTCCCGCGGCAGCATGGGAATGGCGCGATCCGGGAAGTAGACACTGGTTCCGCGCAACCGCGCTTCCAGGTCGAGGTCCGTCCCCGCGCGCACATATTCGGCCACATCGGCAATATGGACCTGCAGCTCGTAACCGCCGTCGTCGCGCTCAGTCACCAGCACGGCATCGTCGAAATCCCGCGCCGTCTCGCCGTCGATGGTCACAATGGGCAGCGAACGAAAATCGCGGCGGCTGGCGACTTCAGCTTCGTCAAGATGGGCCACGCTGCGCGCTTCGGCGAGCACCTTTTCAGGAAACACTCGCGGCAACTGGTGCTTGCGGATCATCATCTCGACATCCACGCCAAAGTCTTCGGGCGAGCCCAGCACTTCAATCACGCGACCGACCGGGGGTCGTGTGGGCGTGGGCCAACTGGTGATCTCCACATCCACGACGAGACCTTCAAGGCTGTCATGCACTTCGCTTGCGATGGCTTCGCTGCCCAGCACGCGGTGCGGCGTGGCGGCTTCACCCGCCGCAGGAAGTTCCTGCCCAAGCGGAATGAGAATGTGCTGCGTCATGCGCTCGTCGAATGGGACCACACTGTGTCCCTGCGCCCGGTCAGAGCGCTGGTAATGAAAGACGCCAACCACGGTGGGGTTGCGCCGCTCCAGCACGCGCACAATGCGGCCCATGCGCCGACCATCGGCCTTGGGCGGCTCCACTTCGACCAGCACCTGGTCGCCCTGCATGGCGCCGTTGATTTCGGGAGGGGGTATGAAGATGTCCTCCTGCCCCGATGCCTGCCGCGCATTCGGCCGCACAAATCCATAGCCGTCGCGATGCAGATCGAGCCTTCCCGCCGCCAGGTTTTCCCGCGTGCCACCGACGCCGGAAACAGGGCGTGGAATGCTCCAATGCTCACGATCCAGCTTCACCAGCGCGCCGCGTGCCGTCAGCCGCGCCAGGTGCTCCAGCAGCAAGCGCCGCTCGCGGCCGCCAGCCAGGCTCAGCTCGCTGACCAGTTGCTTGTATCCGGCTTTCTGCCCGGCAGAACGGGCAATCCGCTGCACCAGTTCATGATCCGTCATACGCTAAGAGTAGGATATCGGCGCGGTGTCTGGAACCGCCGGACCCTGTAGATAAGGACCACAGGGCTAAGGAAGACCCATGTTCCGGCCCCTAATCTGTTACCAAAGACCGCAACCGATTCGTCCTATTTTCGGGTCATTTAGCCAAATCGGGGCGGTCGGTCTTACAATAACGGGAAAGCAATGTCTTATCGGACCAGGAAGGACTAGCATCCTATCAGTGGCCGTTCCCAGGGTCGCCCAGGGCAAATTGCCAGGCGGTCCGCAATTTTNNGCAGGACAGAAAAGGAAACCCCTTGAGCGCAATGTGGAAACCCATCCAGCAAGGATCGACAAGCCCCAGCCCCAACGCCAACCCCAATGCCAACACCGGCCCCAACCCTGAACCCATCCGCTCCGTGCCCACCGCATCGGCTCCCGAACCCGCTAGGAGCGCTCCGATCGCGGCCGGCGAGCAGGCCACCATTGGCAAGGGCCTGTTCGTCAAAGGTGAAATATCCGGCTCGGAATCTCTGTATATCGACGGCAAAGTCGAGGGCAGCATCAACCTGCCCGGCAACCGCGTCACGGTTGGCCGCAACGGCCAGGTGTCGGCCAACATCACGGCTCGCGAGATCGTGGTCCTGGGCAAGATCCGGGGCAATGTCTCGGCTTCTGACCGGGTTGACATCCGCGCCGAGGGTTCGCTGAGCGGCGACGTGGCTGCATCCCGCATCAGCATCGAGGATGGCGCGTTCTTCAAGGGCGGCATCGACATCCGCAAGCCGGAAGCCAAGGCCACATCAGTCGGAGCGCCGATCTCCGTCGCGGCCCCGGTCCCGGCCGAAGTAACAAAGTCGGCCTAAGTGGTTCGAGGCCTGCAAGGGGCTGCCGGCCAGACCACGGATCATGAAGGGCAGTCACGCGATGAGGATCGCGCGGCTGCCCTTTTGCCATTTTGCGGGAACCGGCGCACGCGAGGTTGACTCGCTCATTAGATGAAATCCCTCAGCCCAGGCGCAGCCGCCGCATCATCACCCTGGGCAGCGCCGATCCGGTTCGCTCCAGAACCCACTTTGTGATCAGCAACCATACCGCTGTGCCGGCCAGCAGCAACGCCAGGTCGGCCCAGCGCAGGTGCGCGGCATGCAGCGGACCCCAAAGCTGGCCTGATAGCCAATCCAGTCCCCAGATCAGCATCCATACCCCGGCGCCGCTGGCCAGCGCGGCCAGCAGGCTGCGGCCCAGCTCGGCATAATCCAGGCTGGCGAGCGAAACCATGTGGCGCTGATGCAGCAGCAGGGCGATGGTGACTGTATGCAGCGCGATCCCGATGTCGGAAGCGAACGCCAGCCCGATGGCTCCGTGCCAGTGATAGAGAGCGGAATAGATGGGCAGCGAGACCAACGTGACAATGGTTCCCGCCACCATCGGCGTCATGGTGTTGCCGGCGGCAAAAAAAGCCCGCGCGTACATAGCCTGCGCCGACCATAGACACAAGGAGACGGAGAAGACCGCGAAATAAGTCGCGCACAGGCGCGCATCGGCGGAAGAGAAGCGCCCGCCAGTAAACAGCAGATCAATTGCCGGACGGCCCAGGGTGACCATGCCTGAGGCCAGCAGCAGCCCCAGCGAAGCCACGCGCGACACCGAGTCTGCCACGCCCGTTGCGAACTCGAAGCGGCGCTGCTGCGTCCACATGCTGGCGAAAAAAGGCATGGAAGCCGCGCCGGCGGCCTGCGCCAACATGGCCATGGGCGCGGTGAAGAGCTGCTTGGCATAGCTCATCAGAGAGACCGCGCCGGTGGTGAAGGAGGCAAAGTGGACGATGATCCAGCTATCTGCGGTGACCAGCGATACGCCGATCATGAGCGGAAGCGACAGCCGCGCCCACTCGCGCAGGCCCTGGTCGTGCCAGTCGAGGATGGGCCGGTAGCGCGCGCCGGCCCGCCGGGCAAAGATCCAGTTCAATAAAAACGGACCGAGAACGGCCCCGGCTACGGTGCCGATGGCTAGCGAAGAAACGCCGATGCGCCGCACCAGCAACAGGCCGCCCACAATGGTGCCCAGGCCATAGATCAGCGGCGCCACCGCTTGCACGGCGAACTGCTTGCGCACCAGCAGCACCGCGCCAAACACGCCGCCGGCAAAGAAGCATAACTGCGCCGGCAGCAGAATGCGGGTTAGCTTGACGCAGAGCGCTGCCTTTTGCCCATCAAAGCCATTGAACCACCAGTGGATGTACAAGGGCGCAAAAATCTCGGCCAGCAGCAGAGCCCCGCCCAGCACTAGATACATGGT
>PMOF01000117.1:0-657 GCA_003162495.1 Acidobacteriaceae bacterium | reverse complement strand
CCGCGCCCAAAGAGCCACGCGATATACCAGACCCGCGCCAGCCCGATGATGCGCGAAAGAAAAGTGGACACCATGAGCACAATAGTGGCCGAAAACACTGTATGCGCATGCGAAGGGCGCAGCATTCCCATGCCGCGCGTCCAGCGCGACGGGGCGGGCCCCGGCTTCCCTTCATCCAACTTGAAGCCGAGGTCAGGTTGAGTTGGTTCGTATCCTGACACTGGACTTGATTCTACCGGGGTTGCACGCGGAGGCTGCGAAGCATTTTATCGGCTGGAGTGTGTGCCACGGCCACCCCGCCGGGTATCCTGTTCGAAGGAGGCACTGCGTGCGGCAAATTTTGGCATTCGCGTTTTGCTTGACGGTTGCGGCCAGCGCGGTCGCCCAGACCATTCACGGACGAGAGGGGATCACCTTGCCACCGCCGCCTGCCGTTGAGGCAATTCCCGTTCCCGACGACTACTTCGGGACAAAAATCCCCGACAATTATCGGTGGCTCGAAGACGCCAAGAGTCCGGAGACCCGCGCCTTTATCGATGCCCAGAACGCCTACACTGCGCGCTACCTGAAGCAGGCGCGCATACGCCCGCAGGTGGTGGACGATCTGGACGCGCTCGAGAATGTTTCCGAGGCCGGCGCGCCCATCGAGCGCGACGA
>PMOF01000322.1:5535-25902 GCA_003162495.1 Acidobacteriaceae bacterium | reverse complement strand
GCCTGGTCGAGTTGCGCCTGCGCTTCCGCCACCTGCGCCAGCGCCTGTTTTGCGCGCGCGCTCTGCGCGGCCACTTGTTGCGGGCCGGTCTCGGCGTATTTCAGCGAGGCCTGAGCCTGCGCTTCCCGCTCCCGGGCCACCTTCACCCCATCGCTCGCGGCCGTTTCGGTGGCGCGGGCGTCGGCCACAGCGGCCTGGTCCGCGTCGGCAGCGGCCACAGCGGCATCAAACTGCTGCTTGCTGATCACGTCCTTGGCCACCAGCGGCTTGTATCGGTCCAGATCGGCCTGCGCCTTGGTCAGGTTGGCTTGCGCCTGCACCACGCGCGCGTGTGCAGCCTCCAACTGGCTCTGCGCCTGGTCTACGCTGTCATGCGATCCGCTCACGTCCGCCCCCGCCGAGCGCAGGTTGCTCCCGGTGTTGATCGTGGTCAGCGGCACATTCACGTTGGCCGCCGCGGCATTGGCCTGCGCGCTGGCCAGAGCGGCCTGCGCGTTCTCCACCGCGACCTCGAAGTCCCTGGGGTCCAGCTCGCAAATCGTGTCGCCCGCATTGACCTGCTGGTTCTCTTCCACGTCCACCTTCAGCACCTGGCCGGCGATGCGTGCGCTCACTTGAATCAAATGCCCGTTCACTTGCGCGTCGTCCGTATCCTCGCTGAATGTCGAGTGCCACCAGAGGGCGACCCCCGCCACGACGAGGACCAGCACCACGACCACGATAATGCCCGTGCGCCGCGACTTGGGCTGCTCGATCTCAGTCTCCGCTGTTGGCTGAGTTGCTGTTGGTGTTGAATCTGCCACGATTACTTTCCTCCCAGATAGCTCTTGTAACTTTGCCCCGCTCCCAGAGCTCGCGCCAAACTCAGCTTGGCTACATTATGCCGATACAGGCTGGTCACGTATTGATCGTTGGCCTGCGCTACGGACTGCACCGCCTGGCTTACCTCCAGGTTGTCGCTCACCCCGTTGGCGTACCGTTGCTGCGCTTCGCTCAGCGCCTCGTTGGCCAGCTCCATGCTGGAGCGCGCCACCTCAACCTGCTTCTGCGCCGAGGCGATGTCCAGCAGCGCATCGCGAACATCGGCATCCACCTGCGCGCTCATGTCGCTCAACTCGGCCTGCCGCGTGTTCAGTTGCGACTGCGCTGTTTCTGCTTCACCGCGCAATTCATATTCTTTGAACAGCGGCACGCTCAAAGTGCCGGTCGCGTCCCCGGTGCCGTGCGAGTGGCTCAGCGTTGTGCCAATATCGCCATAGTCCCCGTCGAACTTCAGTGTCGGCAGCCGCTCCGCCGTCGCCGCTTTGCGCTGCTCCTCCGCCGCTTTGGTTTGTTCCACCATCGCCGCCAGATCTTTGCGATTGGCATGAGCCTGGCGAATCGTCGCCTCCACGTCCAACTCGTCGAACGCCGCATAGGGCGCCTTGTCGCTCAAATTGAATTGCTGCGCCAGAGGCAGCCCGATAGTCCGAGCCAACGCCAGCTTGTCCTTCTCCAGCGAATTCCGTGCCACAATCAACTGCTGATCCAGCGACTGCGAATCCACCCGCGCCCTCAGTTCGTCCAGCAGCGGCGCCGTGCCCGCCTGGTGGTTCTCGACCGCCTGGTTCAGTGAAATTTTTGCCGTGGCCACCTGCGCTTCCACGCTGCTCACCTCGGTCTCATCGGCCAGCGCCAGCAGATACGCATTGCCCACTGTCAGCACCACCATATCCCGTGCGTCTTCAGCCGAAAGCTGGGCGGACGCAAAGTTGTGCTTTGCCGCAAGGTAGTTGTGCAGCGAGGCCACGTCCACCAGCGACCAGCTCAGCGAAGCCCGCACGTCCGTAAACCCGAAAGGCCCAACGATCGTTGGAAATCCAGGGATCCGCAATCCCTCGGCAGGCAGGTCAATCTGCATCACCGTCTCCTTGGCGCTGGCGTCCACTGAGGGCAGCAGCGTTTGCAGTTGGCTCAGCTTCTGTCCCCGCGCCGCTGCGGTTTGCGTTCCGCTCAGAATCACGCCAAGATTCGTCTTGAGTCCGCGCTCGATGGCCTCATCCAGCGAGAGATCGAAGGTCTGCGCCGTCGCCTCACCCGTCGTCACGCTACCCTGGAAGCTCTGTGCGGTCGGTGTGGTCTGATTCGGCGCCTGCGGTGTTTGCGCTCCCAGCCCGCCTGAAGCCAATGCCCCCATGCCCAGCAAAAAGGCGCAGGCGAAGGGACAGATCGTGCTCTGTTTGGAATGTTTTGACGAAATCAATGGCCTTCAACTCGAAGCAAAAGGATTCTCAGGGAAAACAGCTGCAAACGGAAAAATGGTTGCCCTTTATAGATGCCGCTCAGCGGCGGGAGGGTTCCTAATTCTAGTGTATCGGACCACCGGCGCGGCTTGATCGGCGCCCGCGCACAATGACTGTGGAGCCTTGAAAACAGTCCCCGGCCAACTACTAAATCGGATGTAAAAGCCGGCAGCTAGTGGCTGGACACCGTAGACTGCAGCAATTGCGAAGCCAGCGAACACAGCCCCTGGCGAAAGAACGCCCGCACCGCGTCGGCAGTCCATCCTGACGCTCTGGGGCCTCCGTGCTCGGTCAGCAGCCCAGCCGTCTCCGCAGCCGTGAACCCGGCCACTGCCCGCAACACAAAGACGGTCCGCACCTCAATCGACAAGCTCGCCAGCCAGGTCCGCACCCGCTCTCGATCCGCTCCGGCCATCATGCTTTCCAGCTCTTCCCTCGAAACGCCCGCCGCATCCAGATCGTCGTCTTCGATGCAGGTCGCCGCCGGCTCCACTCCCAGCGGCGCCGCAAGGCTCGCCGGACTGCGCTTCGCCAGTAGTTCCAGCGCCGCCGCGCACAATGCGCGCCGGCTGCTCTTCCGCGACTGGGACGGATCGTTGCACGCCGAAAGCTCCGCTGTCGCTATCGCCGTCTCCACCAGCCGCACGCTGTCTTCGCCTTCGCCCACAAGCATCGAGGCCATGTTGTACAAGCCTGCCGCAATCGACTCGACCACGTCGTCCATGCCTTCGAGCGCCCGGGCCACCGTCGCCTCGTCCTTCGGCTGCCCGTCCAGCAACCCGTGGACCCGCTCTGAAAAGGCTTGCGCGCCAGTCGGCATCGGCTGCGCAGAGATCGGACCGTCGTTTGCAAAAGTAGCTTCGCGGGCCATACACAGACTCCTTGAAATGGGAATGAAGAAAGGGGGAACGAAGAAAGGGGATCGGGGAAACAACCCGGATGTCTATATCCTCAACCCGATGGCCAGCACGGGTCAATCCCCTGCCGCTGTCGATTGTCTTTAAGTTTGTAGCAGACCCGCTGGAACTTTAGCCATCGCCAATCCTTCATTGCGCGTCATAGCCAGTCTTTTCAGGCCGGCGCCGCACGCCATCGTAGAAGCATCGCGGCAGGAGATTTGCAAGGTGACATGCACCCGGGAGACTACGACGTTCCTCCGGTCGGTTTCACTGCCGCCGGGCACACCGGAGGATTACGTTTTTTCCCGTCGTCAGGATAAAAATACCAGTCGACATTCGCGGTAAAATCTCCCGGATCGGAAAAGGTCGCTTTCCCGCACAGCACATCGGAATCCGTGGGCAGTGGGAGGCTGCCCACGGACGCCATGCCGATGTCCATTGCCGTCATGGCTCGCGGCGCGCCGCCGCAAGCGGGCGAATAACCTCCCTCCTCGAAATGAATCTTGATCGGCTGCGCCTGCCACGAGTACGTGTGATTTTTCAGATTGATGAAGAGATCGATCCGCACTGCGGAATCCTGGCCGGAATGATTGGGCTGACGCTGCTGGAAGGCACAGGGGCCGCTCGGCGGGTTACCCGATGTGCGCGCCGTTGCATCTGAAGTCCCGGTGAAAATGTACTCAACCGCGCCTGAGGTCGGGACGGAGCGGTTCAAAGGTATTTTCGAGCGGCCGCTGACCTCCTCGCGGTTGCCGCCATCCTGCACCGTTACCGCGTGGTAGGTGCCTGCAAAGGCATGAATCGAGCCCCAGTCTACCTTGGGATTGCCCGGCGGCGGCGTTGTTCCCAGCGTGATAAGGGCAACGGCCATCGCAATGCATCGCAACATGATGGCAGCATTATAATCCCGCTCAATTAAGCCCGTTCCCGGATTCCGCGCAGGAGCTTTTTACCCAATCAGCCCCCTTTACCCATCCGGCCCATCTTTCGCCGCACCGCCTGATACCGCAACTCACAAAAACGCGGTAGACTGCCAACACCCCTACGGGACGGTTTCGATGGCCAGGACCACCAGGAAACAGAAGCTCTTTAACGGACGCGACCAGTCATGGATGCAGTTCAATCGCCGCGTCCTGGAAGAAGCCAACGACCCCTCCAACCCGCTTCTTGAACGCGTCAAGTTCCTGGCCATCACCGGCAACAACCTGGACGAATACGTTGAAGTGCGCCAGGCCGGCCTTATGCAGCGCATCGAAGACGGCTATCGCGAGCCCGGCTATGATGGCCTGCGCCCCGATGAGTCCCTCGAACTCCTCACTGCCGACATCCACGAATTTGTGGCCGAACAGTATCGCTGCTGGAACCAGCAATTGCTTCCCGAACTCCGCAAGCAAAGTGTCCGCCTGCTGGTATGGAAGGAACTGGATCACGAGGCCCGCGCCTTTGCCCAGGGCTACTTTCAGCGCGAGGTCGATCCGCTCCTAACGCCCATCTCCATTGACCCCGCCCACCCCTTTCCGCGGGTGCTCAACAAGGCTCTCTGCTTGGCGCTGCTGCTCCGCGCCAAACGCCGCAGCTCCGGCCCCCAAATCCTCGGGGTAGTCACCGTGCCGCGCGCCCTGCCTCGGTTCGTCCGCCTGCCCGGGGCCGAGGGAAGCTTCGATTACCTGCTCCTCCAGGACCTGATCGCCCAGAACCTTTCCGCCATGTACCGCGGCTTTGAGGTCCTGGCGCACACTGCCTTCCGCGTCACCCGCAACTCCAACCTCTACTTTGAAGAGGAAGAAGCGCGTTCCCTGCTTGAGACCATCCGCGTCGAGCTTCACAATCGCCGCAAGGGCGACGCCGTGCGCCTTGAAATCGAGACCGGCGCCGACCCTGAGATCATCGAGCGCCTGCGCGTCAACTTCGAGCTTGAAGAGGACCAGGTCTTCCGCGGTGAAGGCCCCGTCAACCTCTCCCGCCTCAGTTTCTTTTACACCGACGTGCAGCGCCCGGATCTGAAATTCCTCCCTTTCACTCCCAAGCCCCTTCACCTCAGCCGTAAGTCCGCCAACATCTTCGACGAGCTCCGCCAGCACGATCTCATGCTTCACCACCCCTACGACTCCTACGACCCGGTCGTCGATTTCATCCAGCAGGGCGCCGACGACCCCGCCGTCGTCTCCATGAAGCAAACCCTCTATCGCACCAGCCACGACTCGCCCATGCTGGAGGCGATGACTGAAGCCGCCGCCACCAAGGAAGCCACACTGGTCGTCGAGCTGATGGCCCGCTTCGACGAGGCTTCCAACATTCGCTGGGCGCGCAACATGGAGGACGCCGGCGTGCAGGTCTTCCACGGCGTGGTCGGACTCAAGACCCATTGCAAGCTGGCCATGCTGGTCCGCCGCGACGAGGACGGCGTCACCCGCCGCTATTGCCACCTGGGCACCGGCAACTACAACCCCGTCACCGCCCGCTTCTATACCGACCTCAGCCTGCTCACCGCCGATCCGCAGATCACCGAGCGCGTGCACATGGTCTTCAACTACCTGACCGCTCACGCTGAAATCGACGACTACCGCCCGCTGCTGGTCGCGCCTCTGACCATGGCCGAAAGCTTTCTCGGTCTCATCCGCCGCGAGCAGGAACACGCCCAGGCCGGTCGCCCCGCTCACATCGTCGCCAAAATGAATGCACTGCTCGAGCCCAGCGTCATCGAGGCGCTCTACCAGGCATCCCGCGCCGGCGTGGAAATCGATCTCATCATCCGCGGGCTGTGCGTCCTTCGCCCCGGCGTTAAGGGCATGTCGGACCGCATCCGCGTGCGCTCCATTGTCGGCCGCTTCCTGGAGCACTCCCGCATCTTTCACTTCGCCAACGGCGGCAATGGCGAAGTCTACCTCGGCTCCGCGGACTGGATGCCGCGCAATCTCTTCGAGCGCTGCGAGGTCGCCTTCCCCATTCGCTCACCTGAGGCCATCGCCCGCATTCACGACGAGATTCTGCCCGCCTACCTCGCCGACACCGTCAAAGCGCGCCTTCTGCAGCCCGATGGCAGCTACCTGCGCGCCAACAAGATGCTCAGCGAGGCTCCCGCGTTTTCGAGCCAGGATTTCCTCATGCAACTCGCCGAAGGAAAAGTGGACCTGAGCGCCATCCCCGCGCCGCCTTCCGCAAAGCATGTCCACAGGGTTCCCAAAGAAAAAGCGCACGCTGCGGACTGAGAAATTTTCGCCGCTTCCGGTTATTCTTTACTGAAGCCCGTTCGCTTTGCGGGCAATCATCATTGCAGAGAGGGTAATTCCGCATGACGAACGAAGGTATTGAGGTGGTACTGAGACAGCTGGTCAAAGCTGTAGAGCTGCTTCTCAAAGAAGAGGCGAGCCGCCTCGATTCCGGAGAAGAACTGGAGTTATACGACGACGAGGTCTCCGGCACTATCCATTCAGGAGACCTGCAGACGATGGCCAGAGAATTGCGCGTGGCCCTCGAAAGGGCAGAATAGAATGCTCGCTCCGGTGCCAGTATCCGGCACTACGCGACAAGGATCGAAAGCGGCGGGTGGCCCAGCTCCGGGGGTAAGTGAACTGGGTGCCCCAGGTCTCGCTTCAGAGACCTGGGAAACCGCAAATCTCCATCCCCGGTCTATTACTGCGCCGGCCCTGCGGGAACTACCAGCACTTGTTGCGGCGCATCCACGCTGGAGCCCGGAGCGCTCAACTTCAGCTTGAAGCTTTCCACTTCAGGTTTATTTTTCAGCTTTGCCGTGAACCCCAACTCGTACTGGTTCTGGAAACGGCGCGTCAGTTCATCGAAATACGGCGCGAACGAAACCGGATTGCCCATTCCTTCCCAGAAGCTCCTGCCTCCGGTGGCCTGGGTCACCTCAGCCAGCAGGTTCTGCCCGGTGTTGTTCGCGTATGCGGTCGCGTCGAAGGCGCCGCGGTCAACCCAGTAGATGGAGTAGACAACCATGTGCGCGCGAATCGAATCCGTGATCGCCGCCAGAACGTATGGGTCATCGGGGTCATATTGTCTCTCGTAGTTATCCACGCCGTTGGTCACCATCACCACCTCGCGCCGCGCCCCCGCATCGTTCGAGGGCCACCGGTGGGCAAGGTCGGAAAGGCAGAAGTACGGGCTCGAGTTGACGCCGACCCCTCCTGCAGGCAAGTGAAGTTCTCCCACCAGGTGCGCGTGGTCGGTGGTCAATGGCCCGGAAAAAGCAGCGCGCCCATTCTCCATGTAGGCAACGCTGGCTTTCGTATTCGGCGGCAGCGTCTTGAGGAACTGCGCGATGTCGTCCATCTGGCGTCCCAGGCTGCTGCGAGCCGAGTCATCGATCAGCAGCACCAGTTCCAGCCTGTTGCCGTTGCTCGGATACTGTGCCCATTTCGTCACTTCGGCGTTCTTGCCATCCACCTTCACGGCCAGGTCCTGATTGGCGACGCTCGCCTGCAGCTCGCTCTCGTGCTTCGGTAGCACGGTGACCACCGCCTGACCCTGGCCCTCCTCCTGAGCCTCTGCAGCCGCCGCAAACAACGACGCCGCGGCCAACATTGTCGCCAGGGCTATTCTCGCAACCAATTGCCGATTCTTCATCCTTACCAAACATTTCATGCCAATACCTTCCTTCCGAGGGCCGCGCTGTCTGCGGCGCTGCTGTCTTGTGCCGTTCTTCCCTCTTCCGGATTAGATGTGCAATCGAGAAAATCGGACCATGGCAATCGCGGCGACCCAGGTTCCATTTCCCCAGGGCTGGCCTACCCGGCGATGCCACAGATCAAGGTGATCTTCGATAAGAAAAATCATCGAGACGCATCA
Source organism: Acidobacteriaceae bacterium (assembly GCA_003162495.1). GTDB lineage: Bacteria > Acidobacteriota > Terriglobia > Terriglobales > Acidobacteriaceae > Telmatobacter. The sequence continues at coordinate 17,912 of PMOF01000322.1, read as the reverse complement.
CTTTTTGAGAAACTTTTTTACTTTTGAGATACGGCGTCAGATGGGCGCACGGCGTGGGCTGCCGGGCCGGCATCGAGCTGGTCTTGCCAGCCGGGGAGGCGCTGGTCGCCGGTGATCAGGCGCGCGCCGCGGGTGAACGTGAAATAGGTCCACACCCAGGCGGAAAACACGGCCACGCGGTTGCGAAAGCCGATTAGGAAGAAGATGTGGACGGTGAGCCAGCTGATCCAGGCGAGAAAGCCGCTCATATGCGCGTGAAAAGGCCATTCAACCTTGGCCACCGCGTCCATGCGGCCGATGGTGGCCATGTCGCCTTTGTCAAAGTAGCGGAAAGGTGGGCGTGGCTTGCCCGCCAGATCGGCGGCGATCATTTTGGCGACATGATCGCCCATTTGCATGGCGGGCTGGGCCACGCCGGGAATCAGGCGGCCATCCTGCTCCAAATGCGCAAGATCTCCCAGAACAAAGACTTCCGGCTGGCCGGGGGGATTGAGGCGGCCGTCAACCAGCACGCAGCCGCGCTGATCAAGCGGCGCGCCCAGCAGCTTGCCCAGGGGTGAGGCCTGCACGCCCGCGGCCCACAGGGTCACCACCGCCTCCATGCGGAGGTTGCCGCCGTTGCTTGTGGCTTCGACCCAGCCGGGGCCTACGCCGGTGACCTGGGTATGGGTGTGCACTTCAACGCCGAGCCGGGCCAGCGTGGCTTCGGCTTTGGCGGAAAGGTCTTCAGGATACGCGGCGAGCACGCGCGGGCCGGCATCGAGAAGCAGGACNNCTCCACACCAGTGGGTCCGCCGCCGATGACCACGAAGTTGAGCGGCGGATGCCAGCCGTGCTCCACCATCTGGCGCTCGGCCAACTCAAAAGCCAACAGCACGCGGCGGCGGATTTCGAGCGCATCTTCAATGGTCTTGAGTCCAGGGGCGAGTGGGGCCCACTCAGGATGCGCGAAGTAAGAGTGGGTGGCGCCGGCTGCGAGCACCAGGTAGTCATAAGCGAGGTAAGCGCCGCTGGCGAGGGCGATCTTGCGATTGGCAACGTCGATGGCCACTACCTCGTCCATCATCACCTGGGTGTTGGCATGTTTGCGCAACACGGTGCGGATGGGCTGCGCGATATCCGCTGGCGAAAGGACCGCGAGGGCAACCTGGTAGAGCAGGGGCTGGAAGGTGTGGTGGTTGCGGCGGTCGACGACGGTGACATCGACGGGCAGGTCGGCCAGGCCGATGGCTGCGTGCAAGCCGGCGAATCCGCCGCCAACAATGACCACGCGGGGACGGCCAATGGCGTTTTCGTTCGCGATTTCATTCGCAGACGGTTCGTTTGGTTGGGCCAAGAGATGTGCCTCGCTGCTTTTAAGATGCGGCACGCTGCGATAAGTGGCAGCTGAGTGGAGGCGTGGTTCCTCTCCATCGCGCCCAGTCGCGGCACCCATCGCTAAGCCCTCGCACCTTCATTTAGGAACAATGCAGCCAACCCCGCGCTTCCCGCACGTCTCCTACAATCGAAACAGTGCCGCCTACTCTGGCCCATCCCGAGACGCTGAGACGCGAAACGCCCCAGAGTGGAGTCGACGCCCTGATTCACGCCAACTGCGAAGGCTTTTCTGGCTCATGCGTCGCCAGCCGCCTGTTTCACGCGCCGTCTCTGCTTCGCCTTTGGCATCTCTCCAGCCTCGATGCCCCCACCGTCGCCGTTGTCTGGGCACTTGCCTTTGCCTGGGCCGCCAAGATCCGTCTCCCGGCGTGGATTCCCGTCTTGCTCGCCCTGGTCGCCTGGGCCGCCTACATCGTCGACCGGCTGCTCGACGCCCGTGCTGCCCTCGCCGCATGCCAACTCCACCGCCTCCGCGAGCGCCATCGCTTCCACTGGCGGCACCGCTCGATTCTCATCCCAGTGGCCATCGCAGCCACCTGCGCCGCCGCCAGCATCGTCTTCTTCCTTATGCCGGCCGGCGCGCGCGAGCGTAATTCCCTGCTCGCCACCGCCGCCTTTGCTTACTTCACTCGCGTTCACTCCAGCCGCATGCCCTCAAAATTCCTGTTCCCTCTGCTGTCAAAAGAACTGCTGGTCGGCCTGCTCTTCACTGCCGCCTGCGCGCTCCCAGCCTTGTCGCGCGCCGCGGCTCAACCCGGTGCGTCCTTGAGGATTTTGACCGGACCCGTACTTTTTTTTGCCGCCCTTGCCTGGCTCAACTGCCACGCCATTGAGCGCTGGGAATCGCGGGGCCCATCTCCCGGCAATCCCACTGTTTTTTCGGCTGCCTGCCTGCTCACCTTAGTTGGCCTGTTGTCAGTCGTCCTCCTGGCCCCTAACGATCTCCGCCTCGCAGCCCTCGTCACCGCCGGCACAGCCAGCGCCCTGCTACTCACTCTTCTCGATCATTTCCGCCATCGCCTCACCCCCATTGCCCTCCGCGCCGCCGCCGACCTGGTCCTGCTCACCCCTCTCATTCTGCTTCTTCGATGAACAGGCCCCCCAACTTCAACCGCCTCGGCGGACTCTATCGCTGGTTGGAAATGGCCAGCTTTGGCCCCTGGCTTTGGTGGTGCCGCTGCGCATTCCTTGCCGACCTGGGCGCATGCCGTCGCGCCCTCATCCTCGGGGACGGCGACGGCCGCTTCACCGCCCGCCTTCTGCGCGCCAACCCTAATGTCCACATCGACGCCGTCGATGCCAGCCTCGCCATGCTCCAGTCGCTCGGCCGCCGTGCTGCTCCCCACGCCGGCCGCGTCCGCACCCACCTCGCCGACGCCCGCTACTGGCAACCGGACGCCACACCCGCCGCCCAGCCCTACGACCTGGTCGTCACCCATTTTTTTCTCGACTGCCTCACCACCCCGGAAGTTCAGGCTCTGGCCGCAAGGTTTCACCCGGCGCTCTCGCCGGACGCCTTGTGGCTGGTCTCCGAGTTCGCCGTTCCGCCCGGTTGGTACGGCCACCTGGTCGCTCGCCCGGTCGTCTGCGGGCTTTATCTGGCCTTCGGCTGGCTCACCGGGCTCACCGTCCGCGCCCTTCCCGATCACTCATCGGCTCTGGACGCATCCGGCCTCATCCTGCGCAAAAGCCGCACCTGGCTGGCCGGCCTTCTGGTCAGCGAACTTTGGTCCGCAACCCCTTCAATCCGGCCGTAAACTCAACTGCAGCGCCGTTTTACGACCACTGAAATGTTACAAACGTGTTAATCTCATATGAGAAGGAATTAGGCGAACTCCTCTCTGCCCCGCCGCACCTGTCTCGATGAACCTCTATCTCATGCGCCACGCAAATGCCGGAGTCCCCCGCGAAAGCCCTGCTCTCGATGCCAAACGGGCCCTCGTCAAGGAGGGAAAAGACCAGTGCATGTTGATGGCACGCGTCTTGAGCGCTCTCAAGGTGCAGATCGACGTAATCGTCTCCAGCCCCCTCAAGCGGGCCATGCAGACGGCCCAGTTTGTGGGCACCGAACTGGGCTACGAATCCAAAGTTGAAATCAGCCCGGCCCTCGGCCTCGACGCCAACTTCTCCGCCTTCCAGAATCTGCTGGCGAAATACGCCGACCGTGAGGGCGTGCTGATGGTGGGCCATAATCCCAACCTCTTCCAGTACCTCGGCCGCCTCATCACCGGCAATGGGGGCGCAGCCATCCGCATGCGCAAAGGATCCATCGCCCGCATCGACCTCGATCGCCACCCACCCATCTTGCGCTGGCTCATCGATCCGCGCATGGCCCGCCAGATCTACGCCAGCGCCGCCAGGAGCTCCCGCCCAATGACCTCGCGAAAGTAACCCGCCTCTTTGCGCAGGCTCCACAACTCCAGCTCCGCGCCCGTCCGCCCCGGCTTCACCTCCAGGTAAACCCGCTTCGGATACACTTTCGCCTTCACCCGCAGCACGTCGCTGGCGCGGTCCTGGTTCAGCGCCACTGCCAGCCGAAGCAGCACCACCGCCCGATGCACGTTGCGGTGCTCCTCTGAGGGAATATTCCTCAGCGCCCGGTCGCCCGGCTGCGGACGGCTCTTGCCCAGGTAGCGCGCAATCGCCGAGACCATGGTCCGCTGCAATTGCGTGTAACCGTAGATTTCCGAGCTGGACACAATGTACTGGGTATGCCGGTGGTGCCCCTGGTGGTTGATGAACTTGCCCGTGTCGCGCAGCATGGCCGCCGCCGCCAGCCAGCTCTCATATTCCGCCGGCAGTTGGTGCAGCGCCTTCAGCTCGCGAAACAGTTGCGCCGCATGGGCCCGCACCGGCTCCGCATGCTTTAAATCGACCTCATACCGCCGCGCCGTCGCCAGCACGCTCTCCCACCGTTCGTGCTCAAACTCACGATGCGCCGTGGCCCCTGCATCCCGCTCAGCCAGCATCTGCGCCAGAATTCCATCCTTCAATCCCAGCGGCGAGTAGCGAAACCCCGCCAGCCCAAAGCTCTCCAGCAGCTCCGCGAAAACCTGCGCCCCGGCCACAATAATCTCCGCCCGCCGCGGCCCGATACCCTGGACGGCCTCCCGCTCCGGCAGCGACATTTTTGCAATCTTCTTGGCCAGCTTCCGCACCGCGGCCGTCGTCACGGTCCCAGCAGGCTTGCTCGCCCGCCGGCCCCCCGACTTCTTGCCCCAGCTCGTCTTGCTCCCACCCGCGCAAGCCTCGCTCAGCGCCGCAGCGGTGCCGGATGTCCCAATCACCAGGCCCACGCCCGCCGGCTGAATCCGCCGATGCGCGCGCCGCAGTTCCCGCCCGATCCAGCGCCGCATTCGCCCCAATCCCTCCGCCGGCGCCGGATCTTCCGCAAGAAACTCCTCGGTCAGGCGCACTGCTCCCAGCGGCACGCTGATGGTCTCCTTGATTCGCTTGTGTTCTGACAGCGTGATCTCGCAACTTCCCCCGCCCAGGTCCACCAACAGTATTCGTCCGCCCACTCTCGGTCCCGGCTTTCCGAATTCCCCACCCATTACCCCGCGATGAATCAGCCGTCCCTCTTCCAGCCCGGAGATGATCTCCATTGTCCAGCCCGTCTCTGCTTTCACCCAGGCCTGAAACGCCGCCCCATTGCGCGCTTCCCGCATGGCCGCAGTCGCCACCACTCGAATCTGGTCCACCCCGTGCGCCTGCACAGCGCGCTGAAACCGCTTCAGAGCCCGCAGGGTCACCGCCATCGCTTCCGGCGACACCAGCCCCGACTCAAACACGCTCGCCCCCAGCCGCGTCACCTCGCGATCTTCATGCAGCGTCCTCAACTGGTGCGCCACAACTTTCGCAATCTTCAGCCGGCAGGAATTGGAACCAATATCGATAGCGGCAAATGTAGGCATAGCGGTCTTAACCAATCTCCGTGACCAGGAATCCGTCTCTCCGGCCGAGGTTCTGAACGGAAGCAGCACACCAGGTCGGCATGCCGTCTGGCTCGTTCGAGCCCGCCGCTCAGCTCCCCGCTGCCTGATAGTTCTTGTACTCCGCGGTAAACAGAGTGTGGCGTATGTTGAACCGGGCTGGCCCGTCGTCGCCGTCCGGGCGCTCCATCGTATCGATGAAACTCCTGACCGGCAGAACCAGAGCCTTGCCGCCCACCGTCACCGAGCCGAAGTCGATGCGCTGATCCTCCTGGAGAACCAGGTCAGATGATTTGAAATCGGCGACCGTGATCAGCCTGGCGATAATGCCGGTATCCGGATCGACGAAAATCTCCCCATGATAAGGCACGGTTGCCTTGTAATTTTTCCAATTTGTGGCCACTTGGTAGTTGCCACGGGTCCCCACCTGTTCGGTGCCGCGCATCGCCATGGGTCCAGCCTGATTCGAATCCGGAAAGCAGCAATAGTTCACCGCGTAGTGGGTCTTTTTCTTATCTACCGCGAAGGAATAGACGGCGAATGGGTGCCCGTTGAGGGTCTCCCAGCGAAGCCAGGTGATTTTGCCGGCTGCCTGGGCTTCCTGCAGGATGGTGTTCAGAACCGGGCCCTGTCCGAGCAACGCGATCATGCCGTTTGCGCCCCACGACGTTTTATCCTTCGCTGAGGGGATCTGCTCGGCTCCGTTCTGCAAGGTTACCGGCGTGTCAGTGGAATCCGTATAGCGAATAAAGGCAACGGGGGTCGCCGGGACTGCCATGCTATGCGCACCTACGCTGCCTTCAGGCACCTGCGCGTTGTCCTGGAAGCGGCGCGTGTTTTTGGTTGCGGCCAAATTCGGCAACTGCGCATAGGTCTTGGTTGCGTATTCGATGGCCTTATAAAGAATGGCCTTCTGGGTGGCTGCATCGGGCGCCGGTGTGGCGGGCAGTTCGTCGGCAGGCGGGGCCAGCACTGCGCTCCGCGCTTCAAGAACGTAGATCTGCTCCGACGTCAGTTGACCGGGCACATCGGCAACCAGGCTGTTCATTAAGCCGCGGGTCAACTCTTCCGTCAGCTCCACGTCCCTCAGTTCGGTGGCCACTTCGGCGTCGGTCTTTTTGGCTTGCTGATCGGAGGCCAGCAGATCCTTCAGTTGTTGCACCGTGATCTTCCTGGCGGCCCACGCGGGCGCGGCGGCCATCAGGATCAAGAGAATCCATCCACTCCATTTCATCGACCTGTTCCTCCCGGGAATTCATTTCCGGCAATTCTATCTATTTACTGCCACTTCTCATAAGGACAATCTACAGTTTGCGCCCTTGATGTTTCATGGGAGCTAATCGGCCGGAGTCGAGGCGCTAGAGTTGATGAGCCCACAATATGCGGCGCACACGGCTGTTATCCTTTTATCCAGGGCCTTCTCGCCGATGACTGATACCCACTCTCTCCATCGCCCGCAAGCAGCGCCCTCCGCGCTGGCCACATGGCTGCTCTTCGCGGCCATCTTCGCCGCCGTTCATTTCGCCTCGCTCTTTACGCCTCCCCTCATGGACGACGTGGACGCCGCCCATGCCGAGGCGGCGCAGCACATGGCCGAGACCGGCAACCTGATCACATCTAAGATCGACGGCATCCGATACATTGAGAAGCCGCCCCTGCCCTACTGGATCGTTGCCGGCTCCTACAAGCTCTTTGGCGAAAACACCTTCGCCACCCACCTGCCCAATTCCCTCGCCATCCTGGGTCTTACCTGGCTCTCGTGGCTCTGGGCATGCCGCGCCTGGGGTCCACGCGCCGGACTGTACGCCGGCCTCGGCGTACTCACCTCCATCGGCCCGTTTCTTTTCACCCGCTTCATCATTCCCGAGGCGGAGCTGGCCCTCTTCCTGCTGCTCGCCCTCTATTGCCTCATCACCGGATTCGAGTCGAACCGCCCCCTCCGCTTTTACGGAATGTGGGCCTCCGTCGCCCTGGCTTTGCTGACCAAGGGCCTCATCGCCCCGGTCTTCTTTTTGGGCGGCGCCATCCCTTATCTGCTGCTGACCGGCCAGTGGCGAAGATGGAGCAAGTTGAAGCCCGTCTCCGGCCTGCTGCTGTTTCTCTTGATCGCCGCCCCCTGGCACATTCTCTGCGGCCTCGCCAATCCCGATCAAGGCCACCCCGTCGGCAACCACCCCACCCTCGGCAACGTCCACGGCTTTTGGTATTTTTATCTGGTCAACGAACACATCCTGCGCTTCTTCTCGCTGCGCTATCCGCACGACTACAACAAGCTGCCCTTCGCCGCCTACTGGCTGCTTCACCTCGTCTGGCTTTTTCCGTGGAGCCTGTTTCTGCCGGCCCTGATCGCCGCCGCCTGGAAGACGCGCCGCCGCTGGCTCCAGCATCTTCGCCCCGACGCCGGCGACACGGTCGACTTCTACCTCGACAACGCCCTGCGCGAAGACCCCGCCTCCTACGTCCTCCGGCTCAAGTTCCGCGTCCGCTCCATCTGGCTCCTCAGCCTCTTCTCCGCGTGGACGCTGTTCTTCTTCTCCCTATCGTCCAATCAGGAGTACTACACCTTCCCCGTCTGGCCGCCCTTGTTCATCCTCATCGCCGCCGTGCTCGCCGGCATTGAAGAACGGCGCGGCGTCGACTTTGCTCCGGCTTCGGAAGGAGTCACGCCGTTACTCTCCACTGCGTGGCTCACCGTGGCCCAGGCTGTCTTCGCAGTGATCGGCGTGCTCGCCGCAGCGACCCTCGCCTGGGGCCTATGGAGTTCCCGCCGCCTGCCCTATGTCGCCGACATCGGCACAGTGCTGGCGCATCGCGGTGTGGGCGACTACACCCTCTCCATGTCTCATCTCTTCGACCTCACCGGCGCGTCTTTTGCCGCCCTCCGCCTGCCTGCCGCTCTGGCCGCCATCACCCTGCTCATCGGCCCAGCCGCAGGATGGCTGCTGCGTTTGAAAGGCAAGCACCTCGCCGCCACCATCAGCGTAGCTCTCACTTCCGCAGTGTTTCTCGTCGCCGCGCACATCGCCTTCGCCCGCTTTGATCCCATGCTCGGCTCAAAGAAACTGGCCGACACTATCATCCAAAAAGGCTCGCCCGCCGACTCCGTCATCATCTACGGCGAACAGTCCGACGCCTCGTCTGTCATCTTTTACACTCACAGCTTTTTTAATGGAAAACCTGCCCTGCTGGTGCTCCCCCGCTGCGGCCAGCACGGTGAGGGCTCCACGCTGCTCTGGGGTTCCTGCTATCCCGACGCTCCCGATATTTTCCTCAGCCAGGACCAGCTCTCTAAAATATGGGGCACCGGCGAGCGTCACTGGCTCTTCACCCAGGACCTCAACCAGAACAAAGCCGAGCAGCTTCTCGCCGGCCGCCTCTACCCTGTCCAGTTCCTGGCCGACAAAGCGCTCTGGACCGACAGGCCTCTGTAGGAATTGCTATACCGTAAGACAGAGAGTCCGCTTAAGCTTTCGGTGCCGAAGGCGGCTGACCAACCGCAGGTGGCGCCGCCCGCATCTTCCCACCCGGCAGCAGTTGAAACAACCGTCCCCGCCATAGAATCCGGCTTCCGAAATAGCTCGCTACCCAGAACCCGAACCCCATCAAATCCCGCATCGGATAAAGCACCAGCAACGCTAACCAGCTCTTGTCGGCCACTACCAGCCGGCCTACGGCAATCGCCAGTGCCAGCCGCGTCGCCACGCTCCAGCCAAACAGCCCCAACCCCCACCACGGATGCCCCAGCGCCGCGGCAGCCGCCCACGCCAACAAACCGAAAGGCACGCTAAAGCTCAGCGAGGTGGCAAAGTGCCCCGCCGGCCGCGAAAACCGCGTGCTCTTCATCCACCGCACCTGATGTTTGAGCGAGGCCACCATGCTTGAATTGATGACAATATGGTCGATCGCGTGATGGCTCAGCTCCACTGCCTGCCCCATCTTGTGCGTCTCGTTCCCCAGCACAAAATCGTCCGCGCAGTAGTCCGCAGTGACCTTGAAGCCGCCCATCTGCCGGATCACGCCGCGACGAAAAGCCATGGTCGGCCCCAGCACAAACTGCATCCCCTCCATGGCCCGTGCCGCCAGCACCCCGGCGGTCATCTCGACGGACATCCCCACCGCCTCAAGCCGCGACCACAGTCCTGGCCCGGACTTGCCCTGAGGGGCCGCCACGCCGCGATACACGCAGCACATTGCACCCACGCGCTCGTCCGCAAACGGCAGCGCCACNNATGGCGCTCGGCAACCCGCCGCGCCGTTTGCAACCCGGCGTCCTCGGCCGAACGCGCGCAAAACAAAATTTCGTATTCTGGATAATCCTGCAGGAAGAATGTTTCGAGGTGCGCCTCAAGCCCCGGCTCAGCCCCATGCAATGGCTTTAGCAGCGAAAGATGCGGCGTAAACCCCGGACGTGCTTCAAGCTTCAGCAGCGCCAGCCGCCGCTCGCGCAGATAGCCCGGCACCGCCGCCAGCACGATGCCAGCAAAGCCCGTAGACGTCACCAGCCCGATCACGCCCAATGCTAAGAGAATCCACAGCATGCAGAAACAAGCATACCCGGCCCGCACGATGCGAGCCTTCACGAACTTTCGATTCATCTGAAAAGCGCCGACCAGAAAAGCCAGAGCAAGGAAAATGACAAACTACGGCTTGCGCGCCGCCGCCTTGGGCACCGCAGCCTGCCTGCGTATAGGTACAATCGCCGCCCCGCCCCCCGGCACATTCTGTTGAAAATGCGCAAGCATTTCCGTCCGCACATACTCCACAAAGCTCTGCATTTGCCGGTTCATCTCTTCCATCCGCTCCCGCATCTGCAGCACAATGGCGATCCCGGCAATGTTCACGCCCAGGTCCCGCGCCAGGTTCAGAATGAACTCCAGCCGCTCCAGATCCTCGTCCGTATAGAGCCGCGTGTTGCCCTCGGTGCGCGACGGCTTCAGCAGACCCTCGCGCTCATACAGGCGCAGCGTCTGCGGATGAATCTCGTACATCTCGGCCACTGCCGAAATCATGTACGCGCCCTTCGATTTGCGTTTTGCCGCCATCTCGCTGTCGCTCCAATATTACGTCTCACAGCTTCTCAAACAGCACCTCACAAAAATGCGGGCCCCACCGCAGGTGGTCACAGCTTCTCAAACAGCGCTACCCGCGGATCCTGATGGTTCAGCTTGGCGAGCTCGCGCATGATTTCTTTGCTGCGCTCGTCCTGCAGCGTCGGCACCACCACCTCCACCGTCACAATCTGGTCGCCGCGCTGCTCCGGCCGCTGCGAGTTTTCCACGCCGCGCCCCCGCATCCGCAGCTTTTGCCCGCTCTGCGTCCCCGGGACAATCTTCAACTGTGCGCGGCCGTCGATGGTTGGCACTTCGACCTTGGCTCCCAAAGAAGCCTCGGCAATCGTCACCGGCACCGTGATCTGAATATCGTCGCCCACGCGGGTAAACACGGGGTGCGTTCCCAACCGCACCGTCACAAACAGATCCCCCGGCGCGCCGCCGTTCAACCCCGCATTGCCCTTGCCCTGCAGCCGGATGCGCTGCCCGTCGCGCGTTCCCGGCTTCATTCGGAACTCCACCGTCTCGGTCCTTTCAACCACTCCTTCGCCGTGGCAGGTAGCGCAGTCATTTGAAATTCGCCCCGTCCCATTGCACTGCGGGCAGGGAATATTGAACTTCATCCGCCCGCCCATCTGCGTCACCTGCCCGGTCCCATTGCACTCCGGGCACTGCGTCGGGCCGCCGGCGTGCGCATGCCCGTGGCATGTCGGGCAAACCTCCTGCCGAGTCACCTGAATCCGCGCCTGACCGCCGCGAATTCCCATCCAGAAGTCCACCGTCGCCTGGTACTCGAGGTCCGTTCCCGGTTGCGGTCCGCGCGGCCGCTGCTGGGCCTGCGCGCCTGAAAATATTCCTGAAAAAATGTCCTTGAAGCTGCCCCACGACTGCGATCCAGCCCCCGCCTGCTGCCCCGGCGGCTGTCCAGGCCCGCCTTGAAATCCCGAAAAATCAAATCCGTCAAAATCTACCGGAGGCCGCCCCCCCGCGCTCTGCTGCCGCGCATACGCCTCCGCCGTCGCCGGGTCGATCTGGTCGGAGTAGAACCCGACCTGGTCGTACACCTTTCGCTTCTTCTCATCGCTCAGCACATCGTTTGCCTCGGAGATTTCTTTGAACTTCTCCTCGGCCTTTTTGTCTCCCGGATTCACGTCCGGGTGATACCGCCGCGCAGCTTTCCTGAACGCCTTGCGTATCTCCTCCGAAGTCGCCGTCTTCTTCACGCCGAGCGTCGCGTAATAATCTTTGTTTTGTGTTGTGGCCATATTTTGTTTGAACTCGATCTCCGGTTAGTCCCAGCTGCGGATCATGCGGTTTCTTGCGATTCGCACGCGTTGATCACTGATTTGCATCATAGAGACGGTTAGTGTCGGCGGCCGATTCAGGCAAAGGCCCTGGATTCTGCATTCTTGTGGCGCTGGTTCACCGGCCGCGGGCGAATCTCCTTGCGCATCGCGGACTGCGCTCCGCCAGCCTCCGACTCCAGATCGAAGTCCATCTGTAAGCGCATCCAAAACTCAGGCGTCATGTTGAAGTATCGGGCCAGCCGAAACGCTGTGTCCGCGGTAATCCCGCGCCGCTCGCGGACAATCTCAGAAATCCGTGTAACCGGCACACGCAATTCCATGGCCAACGCATTTGCAGACAGGCCAAGCGGCTTCATGAATTCCTCGCGCAGCATCTCGCCGGGATGTAACGGCGCCATTCGCGCGCCTTCCGCCAACCCTTGCTTAGTGGTAGTCAACGATTTCGACTTCGTGGGCATCTCCGTCCCTCCATACAAAGCAAATCCGATATTGATCGTTGATCCTCAGGCCCCACTGCCCCTCGCGGTCGCGTTTCAGTCGCTCCAGCCGGTTTCCTGGTGGCGCACGGAGTTCCTCGACTGCGGAAACACTGTGAATCTGCCTCAATTTGCGCAACGCCACTCGCTCAATCGCGGAGTACCGCCTGCTATGGCGATGGTGGAATACCTGCTCCGTATCTTCATCGGCAAACGAGCGAATCATGCTTAACG
>PMOF01000322.1:0-5474 GCA_003162495.1 Acidobacteriaceae bacterium | reverse complement strand
GGTTGCACGGTGGGCCCACTCTGCGCCGCCGCATTGGCCTTGTAGAGTACCTCGGCCAGCTTGTGGCTAGCCTGGGTCAGCTTGTCGTGCGCGGCCCTCAACTCCGCAGCGGTCGGCGTGCCTTCCAGAGTCTTCTTTGCCTCCGCCAGCGCCGACTCGACGTCGGTCTTGTCCGCGGCCTGCACCTTCTCGCCAGACTCCTTCAGCATTTTCTCGATGTTGTAGACCAGCCCGTCGAGCGAGTTGCGCGCCTCGATCTCTTCGCGCTTTTCCTTGTCCTCGGCTGAGTGCGCTTCGGCGTCCTTGGCCATTCTTTCGACCTCTTCCTTGCTCAAACCGGAGCTCGAAGTAATGGTGATGCGCGTGTCCTTACCGGTCGCGTTGTCCTTGGCCGTCACGTTCAGAATTCCGTTGGCGTCGATGTCAAACGTGACCTCGATCTGCGGAATCCCGCGCGGCGCCGGAGGAATCCCCGCCAGCTTGAACTTGCCCAGTGTCCGGTTTTGCGCCGCCAGCGGCCGTTCGCCCTGGAGCACATGCACCTCCACCTCGGTTTGCGAATCGGCAGCCGTCGAAAACGTCTCCGTCTTCTTGGTCGGGATAGTGGTGTTGCGCTGAATCATCTGCGTGGCTACGCCGCCCAGCGTCTCAATGGCCAGCGTCAGCGGCGTCACATCCAGCAGCAGCAGATCCTTCACCTCGCCGGCCAGCACGCCAGCCTGGACCGCCGCGCCCACCGCAACCACTTCGTCCGGATTCACCCCCCGATGCGGCTCCTTGCCGAACAGGCTCTTCACCAGCTCCTGAATCTTCGGCATGCGCGTCTGTCCGCCCACCAGAACCACTTCGTTGATCTGCGCAACCGTGATGCCCGCATCCGCCATTGCCTTTTTGCATGGCTCCAATGACCGCTCCAGCAGATCTCCCACCAGTTGCTCCAGTTTGGCCCGCGTCAGCTTCCGCACCAGGTGCTTTGGCCCCGTGGCATCCGCGGTCACAAACGGCAAATTGATCTCCGTCTCGATGGTGGTCGACAACTCGATCTTGGCCTTTTCCGCAGCGTCTTTTAGCCGCTGCAGCGCCATCTCATTGCCCTTGGAGGCCAAATCCAGGCCCTGCTCCTGCTTGAACTCGGAAATCAGCCACTCCACAATCCGCTGGTCGAGATTGTCGCCGCCCAGGTGCGTGTCGCCGTTGGTCGACTTCACCTCGATCACACCCTCGCCCACCTCCAGAATCGACACGTCAAACGTGCCGCCGCCGAAATCGTACACCGCAATCGTCTCGTCCTTCTTCTTGTCCAGCCCATAGGCCAGCGCGGCCGCCGTCGGCTCGTTCACAATGCGCTTCACGTCCAGGCCCGCAATCTTGCCAGCGTCCTTGGTCGCCTGCCGCTGCGCGTCGTTGAAGTAGGCCGGCACCGTGATCACTGCCTCGGTCACCGTCTCGCCCAAGTAGGCCTCGGCGCTCTTCTTCAGCTTTTGCAGGATCATGGCCGAAATCTCAGGCGGCGTGTAATCCTTGCCCTGCGCCACAACCTCCACGTGGTCACCCTTTTGAATCACTTTATAGGGCACCATCTTCATCTCGTCCGTCACTTCGTTGAATCGCCGGCCCATAAACCGCTTGATCGAGAAAATGGTGTTCTCCGGGTTGGTAATGGCCTGCCGCTTGGCCACTTGGCCTACCAGACGCTCGCCGCTCTTGGAGAACGCCACAATCGAGGGCGTCGTCCGCGAACCCTCTTCATTTGCAATCACTTTGGGCTCCCCGCCCTCCAGAATGGCCACACACGAGTTCGTGGTGCCCAGGTCAATTCCAATGATCTTCGCCATGTTCGGTTTCCCGCCTCATCCATAAATTTCTAACACATAGTAAGATGCACCATTGAGTGAGATAGTGTCAACTTTATTTGATAATTTCTCCATAAACCAAGCATGGCCTCTTTCACCTCGATGCCGCTTCAAAAAGCCTCCAAAAAACGTCCGGTCGCCCTAAGCTCACCGCAATCCGGCAAGGAATCGCGTCTCGCCCGCGCAACCCCTTTATTAACCCTTCTTTTTGCCTTCCGGCGCCTGCCAGACCCCCATCGCTGCCGCAGTCGGCATCCAACCATTTGCAAGGTTTCGGAGCGAACGCCGCGCCCCGCGGTTCGTGGCCGATCGCTGGCCCAACTCACCGCACCACCCTGAGGAGTCCTGAAATGATCTCGATAAACAAGACCAAGTACAGCTTTCTGGTATTCATCCTGGCTGCATCAGCCATGTTGGCCGGGCAGGAAACCAATCCCACGGCCCAAAACAACGCGCCCCAGGACCAGCCCAACGTGCTGCCAACGGGACCACAGGGAACCTACGACAATGTTCCCCTCTACAAGATTCAGGTTGTGGCTCGCGACATCCCTGCAATCAACTACTTCCATCGCAACGGGTCGACCAAAATCGGCTTTGAGGGCACAAGCCTTCTCCCCCAAGCGAAGGGTTCCGCCAAAGTGGACAGCAAGCTGGGCCGCACCGTCATCGACGCTGAATTCGAGGGATTGTCGCCCGCCAACGGCTTCGGCCCCGAGTACCTGACCTACGTGCTGTGGGCGATTACTCCGGAAGGCCGCCCCGTCAATCTCGGCGAAATACTGCCCACCGGATCGAAAGACAAGGACCATCTCACCGTCACCAGCAACCTGCAGGCGTTCGGCCTGATCCTGACCGCCGAACCCTACTACGCCGTAACGACACCCAGTGACGCCGTGGTGATGCAAAACTCCATCGACGACAAAACCCAGGGTGTGATCGAACAGGTAAATGCACACTACACCCTGCTGCCGCGTGGAGCCTACGCGGAAACCGCGGGACGCCACACGGTGCTGAATCCGATCAGGCGCGATGAGCGCTCGCCTCTGGAACTCTACGAGGCCGTCAATGCGGTCGAGATCGCCGACGCAGCCGGAGCAGAAAAATACGCCGCGGACACCATGGCCACCGCGAACACGGCCCTCCAGAATGCCCAGGACATCAATCGCCGCAAGAGCGACCGCAAAGAGACCATCACCTTCGCCCGTGAAGCCGTGCAGTCGGCTGAAGACGCGCGCATCATCACCATTCGCAAGATCAAGGCGGAGGATGATGCCGCTGTCCGTCAGGCTCGCCTGGACGCCGAGCAAGCCGCGCGGCAATCCCAGGCGGACGCCCAGCAATCTCAGTTAGCTGCCCAGCAGGCGCAGGTCGAAGCCCAGCAGCAGGCTGCCCAGCGCGCGCAAGCCGACGCCGCGGCGGCACAGGCCCGCGCTGATGCGGCCGAATCCGAAGCCCGCGCACAGAAAGCTCGCGATGCCCAGCAGGCAGCCGAACAAAGCGCTCAGCAGGCCTCTGAGCAGGCAGAGCAGGTGCGCGAGCGACTCAAGCAGCAGTTGAATGCCGTGTTGCAAACCACTGAAACCGCCCGCGGCCTGATCGTCAACATGTCGGACGTTCTCTTCGACTTCAACAAATTCACCCTGAAGCCGGAAGCCCGCGAAAAGCTCGCCAAGGTGTCTGGAATTCTGCTTGCCTATCCTAACTTGAAGCTTCAGGTCGAGGGATATACCGATAACATCGGCTCTGAGGAGTATAACCAGAGGTTATCTGAAAAGCGCGCGGACGGCGTGCGCGATTACCTGGTTTCGCAAAGTGTGGTGAATGCCAATGTCACCGCTGCCGGGTATGGCAAAAGCAACCCGGTCGCTGATAACTCCACTAACTCCGGTCGCGCCGAAAATCGCCGCGTCGAATTAGTGGTTTCGGGAGACGCGATCGGCATTCCGCAAACCGCCCCCGCGCCCCAATCCGGCGCCCAGTCACAAGCCCAGCCCGCGACCGGTATGCAACCGGCGCAGGGCTCGGCGTATTCGCAGTCCGCTGTCTCGCCAAATCCTGCCGGTCAGTCGAATCCTCCGCAGTAAACCGGCACACGATCGCGTGAAATGAAAAATGGGCTGATTCTGGTTCCAGTGCTCATGAATCCAGAATCGGCCCATTTCTTTGCCCCGCCCACCGTTGCCCATTCCTCTTCCCCGGCCGCGCCCGCGCGCTGTTTCCCCTTGCGGAACTTCCCGAAACCATTTAATTTTGGGGAAAGTCAACGCAGAGAAGGGCCCATTTCAGTTCAATCAGCCGGGTGACCATTGCAGAGATTTCGAGCTATTGAGTCTGTATGTACACCGCGGCAGAGTATTCATTGCTTGCCCGGAAATCATCGCCTCGACCTGCTTCTCCTGCTGTCAGCGCTCTGCCTTCTTGCACCCAGACTCGTGCACCCTCAAACGAGGGAAACCGCACCAGAGATCGCAACGCAAACCGCCCTGAGCGATGCCATCACCCTCCTGAACACCCCTCCCGACCCCAACATTCCGCCAGACAAACAGACCACCGACACCCCGCCCGCCGCACAGGCCGCGGTCACCACAACAGCCCCTCCTAAACAGCCCATCGAGAGCGAAATTATCGTGGAAGGAATGGCTTCTTATGGCAATTACAGAATCTTTGCCAGTGGAAGAGACTGCAAGCTCTACACGGCGGGCGTCGAGTACGACCGTCATTCCTGGGACTATTTCCTGAAAGCCCGCGTGGATTATGTGGCGGAGATTTTACCGTTGGTTCTGCTGAATGAACCGACCCAGACTTTACCCTGGGGCCAGCCAACTACCTTTGCCCACGAGATCGTGCCTGGATTTGCTATTTCGCCGATCGGCTTTCGCATGTTGTGGCGCAACAAGAAAGCCATCGAACCCTATCTGACCGCCAAGGGTGGCTTGATCGCCTTTCCAAAAAAGGTCCTCACGCAGGACGCGACTTATTTAAACTTCACCATGCAGTCCGGCTTCGGCGTGCAAACCCGGCTGACCTCGCGCCTTGGCCTGCGCCTGGGTCTCTGGAACGATTTTCATTTCTCAAATGCTTTCATGGTCCCGGTCAATCCGGGCATCGACATGATGAACGCGAACTTGGGATTAAGCTTCCATTTCGGCCAGTAGCCTTTTCCTGTCCAGGTCACTGCGCCCACGGCAAGAACCGCCCCATCGCTTCGTCATATTGCTCAATCCGTCCGCTGAGAATGTCGTAATACCATCCGTGCACCGCCAGCCGCCCCTCCTTTACGGCCCGCGCCACCGCCGGCTGCGCCTTCAAATTCAGCAACTGCGCCACCACGTTACCGCGAATCAGCGAAGCCAGCTCCGCGCTTTCTCCATCTGCCGGGTTAAGCGGCTGGCGATGACTGAAAGCCGCCTCCACATGGCTCAGCCAGCGCCGCGCCTTGGGCATATTCTCCAGACCCTTCGGGTTCAAGGCCGCCTTCAGCGCCCCGCAGTCGGAGTGCCCGCAGAGAATCGCGCCCTTCACCCGCAGCACCTCCACCGCGTATTCAATCGTCGCCGTCACCCCATCCACGTCGTTGCTCGTGATCGGCACCACGTTGCCCGCGTTGCGCGTAATAAACAA
>PMOF01000150.1:4748-23186 GCA_003162495.1 Acidobacteriaceae bacterium | reverse complement strand
TCGCTGCCGCGCGGACTCTGCTCCAGCGGCGTCGCGTCGATGCTCAGCCGCACATTGTCGAAACCCAGCTTCGCCATCAGCGCAATGTCGTCGGCGTTGGTGTAGGTATCCGTGTGATGCGTGGAATAATCGGCAGCCGACTGCGAAAACCAGTGCGACACGTTGATGCCCCTCTTCAAATGCTGCGCCCGGGCAAATGCCGTGTGCCCCTCGGCCGCACGGCCCTGTGTCAGAGCGGGAAGAGCCGCGAACACGACCAGAAGAAGTACGAGACAACGAGAAAGAGCGCGCATGGCGAGGACTCCATCGCAGAAATTGCGACCGGTCCACGATACTACCGGCAGCCCAGACGGCAAAAACGGAATAGAACCAGCAGCTAAATAAAAACGGCTCCCGTTCTGCGGGGAGCCGCTTGTGCATTCAGGAAATCAATAAATCTGTTTTATTTCCCCGCTGAAGCCATCGAGTTGCGATCGATCGCGGCCACCTGTTCATAAGTACTGCGCAGATACTTATGCGGGTTAACCGGAACGTTGTGGACTCGCACCTCATAATGCAGGTGCGGCCCGGTCGAGCGCCCCGACTGCCCCACATAGCCGATCACCTGTCCGCGAATCACATGCTGACCGGGCAAGACCGCAATCGCCGAAAGGTGCCCGTAGATCGTGCGCACATCGTGCCCATGATCCAGCGCCACCTCACGGCCGTATCCGGAGCCCATGGCGGCTGAACTCACTTCTCCGTCCGCCGTGGCCCGCACCGGGGTGCCATACGGCGCAGAAATATCGATTCCCGCGTGGAACGCGCCCTCCCCGTTGAATGGATCTTCCCGCTCGCCGAAGCTGGAGGTCACAACACCCTCGATCGGCCAGATCGATGGCGCATCGGCTAACGCCGTCCAGTCGCCGCCAAAGTCGGGCGACAAGCCGCCCTGCAGCGCGCGCGCAACCTCGCCGGAGAGCGCCTGCGTCCTCAGCGCATAAAACTGGTCGATGGAGAGCTTAACCTGTTGCTGATTAGGATCGTCGGTAAGCGCCAGGCTGGCGGGCGTGGGCGCGGCGGCTGCGCTTGCTGCGGCCTTGGGCGTGCCCAGCGCCAGTTTGTTGTTCTGGCGCAGCCCGTAGAGCGCGGTCACTTCGCTGGCCAGAGCCCCCAGCGAAGCCACCTGCACGTCGCGGTCATGCGCAATCTGGGCCATTTGCTTATAGCCCTGGCGCAAGGATTCCCGCTCTTGCCTTACTTGATTAAAACTCTCTGTTTTCAGCAGCATGCGGGTATACGAACCGGCCAGTCCGACAATGGTGAAGGCACCCACCAGCGCCGCGGCAACAAATCCGTACGCATAACGAAGCGGTAGCGGAATCTTGCGCACCCGTCCGTCGTCATCGCGTGCCACGAAAACAATGTAGTAGCGCTTGCCCAGCATCCTTGCCTTTCATTTCTTTATGCTGCGAGAGGCGTTTCGACTCGTCTCCTTGACCGCGAGACCGATGAGCTTTTCAGCCCATACAGAAATCAATGCTTGCTTCGGGCGCGGAGTTGATTTGGATGAAGAGGCTAACAAACCCATCCAAGCCGAGTCAACAAATTCCGCGTCTGCTTCCATTTTAGTATCCAATTGATCGGGGTTTCGCCCTTTGACCGCTTTGGGCAAATAATCCTGCCCGCTGAATGGGCCATTCGGAAGGATTTTTGCCCGTAAACACAATCAAATCAATGCAACTCTAAAGTAATCCGGAACGCTGAGTTTCTTGAAAATCTTGGCGGGCCGCGATGCCCGCCGGGTTCCGACTGCGGTCCGGCTCGGCGCATCCAGGCCAATTGTCCTATCCTCAAGCTATGCCATTTCGTGCGGCAATCCGATCCCGGCCGACCCGTTTCCCGTCCAGTAGCGCGAGAGGCGAACTGGAGATCATCCGCCAGATCCGTATCCGCACAGAGCACACTACCGGCAGCGCTCTTTCGCTTGGCATCGGCGACGACTGCGCTTTGCTCCGATCCCGTCCCGGCGACGAATTCGCCGTGACCACCGACCTTTCCATTGCCGGCCGTCACTTCCGCCTCGACTGGCACTCCCCTGAATCGATCGGCCATCGCACCCTGGCGCGCGGCCTCAGCGACCTGGCCGCCATGGGCGCCCGACCCGTAGCCGCCTTTCTTTCGCTCGGTCTGCCGCGCGAACTCACGGTCGCCTCAGGCCGCCGTCCGCCCTGGGTCCAACGATTTCTCCAGGGCTTGCTCGCCCTTGCGGCAGCTCACAAAACCCCTCTGGCCGGGGGCGATCTGGCCGAGTCCCCCGTCGCCCTGGTCGACATCGTGCTCGTTGGCCGGGTTCCCCGAGGCAAAGCCCTGCTGCGTTCCGGCGCACGGCCCGGCCACCAGCTTTATGTGACCGGCACTCTGGGCGGCGCCGCCGCCGGGCTCGCCCGCTTGGCCGAATGGGCGGCAGCTCACCCCGATCCCCGGCCTCTTCAAATCCCCTTGAGGCTCGACGCGCTGCTGGCCCCGCATCTCTATCCCCAGCCACGCATCGCCCAGGGCATCTGGCTCCAGCGCCGCGCCGTCGCCTCCGCCGCCATCGACCTCAGCGACGGCCTCTCCACCGACCTCGCCCACCTCTGCCAGGAATCAGCCGTAGCCGCCGAGATTTACGCCGCTCTGCTCCCCATCCACCCGGCCTCAACCCTCGCGCAGGCCCTCAACGGCGGTGAAGACTACGAACTGCTCTTCACCGCACCCGCTTCCACTCGCGTTCCGCGCAGCGTCGGCGGCGTCCGGATCACCCGGATTGGCTGCATCCTGCCTCGGCGACCCGGCCGGCCCGCCGTCACGCTCGTCACTCCGCAAGGTCGCGAGCCGCTCAGTCCACAGGGCTGGCAGCATTTCTCATGAGTCTGGGCTCTCTTCTTCCGGACCGCGATGCGCAGTCTCTTACAACAGCGACACTTCTGGAAAATCCTGTCGGTAGACCGCCGGGTCAAGCGTCAACAGCCGGTCCGCCTGCAACAAAGCGTGCGCGCCGATCAGGAAATCGGCGAGCACGCGTCTGGGCCCTGCACCGTAAGATTTCCTGCGGCGAGCCGCGTAACGCGCAAAGCGAAACCCCGTCTCGGTCCAGACGCCTTCCTCCACCCTAAAGTCAACAACCATGCTGGTTTCGTGAAGGAACTTGCGGACCAGGCCGGTTGTCATTCCGGGATACGCATGCAACTCGGCAAAGACAAACGGTGAGATCAGCAGGGCTCCCTCCTGCTGTGCCTTCTCCAGTTGAGCCAGGAGCTTTGGCACGGATGACTTTCCCGACCAGATCGCCGAAAAAACATTGGAATCGATAGCCGTCCTCACCGTTCAGCCTTAGGAAACGATTCCGCGTTCGGAGGATCATCGTCGCGCAAATCCCGAAGCCAGGCATTGATCTCCTCAAGCGAAGAAAATGCCGGCAAAATACCCACATAGGCCGCAAACGGGTTGACCCCCGCCCGTGCCGGCCGCAAAACGGTGCGACCCTCCTCGAAGACGAACTCCACCCGATCGCCCTTTTTGAGACCCAATCGGTGTCGAACCTCAATCGGAACAGTGATTTGACCTTTGCTGCTGATGGTACTCGTCGGTGGCATCTTCCAGACCTCTCTAAGTAAGGATTGTATTCTTTACCTGCCCTCTTTACAAGCGACAAGGAGCTTCCCGCCGACGCGACGGGATACGATTCCTCGAAAGCAAATCGGCTCGGGAGGGAACCACCACTCAGCGCGAAACACTACCAGCTTTCGTCGTCCTCGTCGTTCCCAATCGGCTGACCCGGCGGCGCCGCCAACTCCGGCGGCGGAGAAAACTTGGCCGGATCCTTCCGGAACCGCTCGATCTCCGCGATGGCCGCTGCCCGATGCGCGGCGACTTCGGGGTCGCCGTCTTGCGGAGCCTGTGCGTGCAACCAGACGTCCAGATGCACAGCCGCCGCCAGCGCCACCGCCCTTGCCTCGCCGGAAGCCTCGTTTGCCGCCGCCAGCCCAAGCAGATGGTCGAGCACAATATCCTCCACGGTGAACTGCGTCTCCCCCTGCAGCCCGGTCAGCCGCGGCGACCGCCATGTGGCCGCCAGCACCGCGTCCAGCGTCTCTTCCAATCCGAGTTGTTTCGCGTCGCGCGCATGATCCTCCACAAGGCGGCTCGCCCTGGCGGGATGGAAGAGCAACGAGGCGGTCAGTCCCGCAGCCGCTTCCACCGGACCCTGCGCGTCAAACGTCAGGCCGGTATGCGCGCCAAACGACTCCCGCGTACGCGGATAGTCCGGCGGGCGCGGAGGCAGAATCCTGAGCAGCGTCTCGGGCAGCGCCAAGGTCTCCGGCGTCAGGGTTTGCAGCACCGCGTCCAGCGCTTTCACCTGCTGCGTGTAAGGAATGGGCTCGGTCACCATGCCTCCGTCGCCGCGCACGGCATAGCGGTAATTGATTCCGCCAATCCACTTGGCCGCAGCCTCAGTCTGGTATCGGTGCAGCAGGTAAAGCGGAACCAGCGTGTCTTCCAGTTCCGCCATCGGCTCTCCTGTCTTGATCGCGTCTTGCCCAAACCGCGCCAGCGCCGCCTTGCGCAAGGCCAGCATCCGCGTCAACTCCTCGGCGGCATCCGGACCGTTGTCCCAAAGATGCGCATACGGATGTGCGCTGCCCAGCGGCCGCGCGTCCTCATCAGTGATGTATCGCAATCCGTCGGCTTCATTTTGCCGCAGCAATCCATCCAGGGCGGCGGCTTCGTCGGTGCCGGGCGCAAACTGCGAATACCCATAACGAATCGCGGCCTTGTCCCACGCGCCGATGCCCACCGCGTAGGCGTGCGACAAATCCGGCTTGCCGTCCGCCCCGATCGTGATCCAGGGATGCGGATAATCCATTACGCTGACGCCCTGTCCCACCGACGACGCGGCAAAATTGTGCATAAGCCCCAGCGTGTGTCCCACCTCGTGCGCGGCGAGTTGGCGCATCCGCGCCAGCACCATCGCCAAGATCTCTTGTGGAATCGGCTTGCCTTCGGCGTAGGGCGCCAGCAGCGCCTCGGCGATCATGTAGTCCTGGCGCGCGCGCAGGCTACCCAGCGTCACTTGCCCTTTGATAATCTCTCCGGTGCGCGGATCCACAACCGACACTCCATAGCTCCAGCCGCGCGTGGAGCGATGCACCCACTGGATCATGTTGTATCGGATATCCATTGGGTCCGCACCCTCCGGCAACACCTCCACCCGCCATGCGTTTTTGAATCCAGCAGCCTCAAAGGCCTGCGCCCACCAGCGCGCACCCTCCATCAGTGCCGTCCGGATCGGCTCCGGCGCGCCGCGATCCACGTAGTAAACCAGCGGCGTCACCGGCTCGCTCACGGCCGCATTCGAATCTCGCTTTTGCAGCCTGTGCCGGGCAATGAAGCGCTGCTCCATCGGCTCGCTCAGCGGCGCTGAATAGTCCCTGAAATCCACCGGAAAATATCCCGACCGCGGATCGAAACGCCGCTGCGTGTACCCGGGCCCTGGCAACTCAATCAACGATGTGTGTTCGCGCAACGTGATGGCGTGCGGATCGGGCGTCACCTCGGCCACAAATTCGCCCTTCGGCACGCCATCGGTCACAAACGTCAACTCCGCCTCGACCTCAGTGTTTTTAGGAAAGTTTCGGGTGTTGTCCATCGCCAGCGCGCTGCGGCTGCTGTCCACCTTGTAGGTTCCCTGCCCGGCCTCCTGCAATCGCTCCGCAACCCCGTGCGCGTCGCGCAAAAAGAATCCCGTCGCATCCACCAGCAGGCGTCCATTCTCCTCCGCATCAATCGGAAATCCCCACAGCACCGACTCGGCAAACGACTCTTTCACCGCCAGCCGCTCTTCCGGCGCCTGCGCCGTGGATCGGTACATCAGGTTGGGCGCAACCAGCAAAACTTTGCCGCCCACGCGCGAAAAATGCACCACGCGCCCCTGTCCAAGCTGGCCCCGGTCCAGCCCCACATCGTTCGATCCCAGCCCATAGGGGAGTTGATCGAGAAGCAGAAAGTCCTCATCCAGTCTCGGAATCTCCAAATACAGCTTTCCCGCTTTCGCATCCCAATCCAGCGGAAATAGCCCGTCCTTGCGGTCCAGTCCGGCGATCTTCTGGCTCAGGGTTGGCGCGGCATCGGCGGCAAGCGCAATCGCCGCGCCCAGCAGCAGCGCCGACCCCACAAAAATGGAGCACAAGCGAACCATTCGGTGCATAGGAAATAACCTCGCGAAAAAATTGGGGCCGCCCATATGCGCAGGCACCCACTCTCCTGCTATATACAGGAAGAGACCCAGCATATGCCCGAATTGCAGTTACCGGGCGGGCACTGCTAAATCGCTCTACAACTCCTGCTTCAAACGTCTATCATCAATGCTGCCATGACAACCACACCCAAACCCCGCGTCCGGTTTGCCCCCTCCCCCACCGGGCTGCTACACGTGGGCAACGCGCGCACCGCACTTTACAACTGGCTCTTTGCTCGCCACACCGGCGGCCAGTTCATCCTGCGCATTGAGGACACCGACCTGGAACGCTCCCAGGCCAGCTACGAAACCCAGCTCATGGAAGACTTGCACTGGCTGGGCATCAACTGGGATGAGGGTCCAAGCTGGGATGGCTTGCCCGGCGAAGGCGACCACGGTCCCTATCGCCAATCCGAACGACTCGCCCTCTATGCCGAGTACACCGAACGCCTGCTGGCCGAGGGAAAGGCCTACCGCTGCTTCTGCACCCAGGAAGAACTGGAGGCCGAGCGCACTCATGCTACACAACATCACGGCCCCCACGTCTACTCCGGCCGTTGCCGCAGCCTCAGCCAGGATGCCATCGAGCAAAACCTGGCCGCCGGCAAGCCCTATGCCGTCCGCCTGAAGATCGAAGACCGTCCCCTCCGCTTTCATGACATGGTTCGCGGCTCGGTTGAGTTTGCCGCCGAAACGGTTGGAGATCCGGTCCTCGTCCGCAGCGCTATTGGCGGCGCGGCCGGATTGTCAAAGAACGAAGCGGGCGGCGTTCCAGTCTATAACTACGTGGTCACCATCGATGACGCGCTCATGGACATCACCCATGTCATCCGCGGCGACGACCACATTTCAAACACCCCCAAGCAGGTTGCCATCTACCATGCGTTCGGCTGGCCCGTCCCTGAGTTCGCCCATCTCTCCACCATCCTGGGCCCTGACCGCGAACGCCTTTCCAAGCGCCATGGCGCTACGTCCATCTCCACCTTCCGCCAGATGGGTTATCTGCCCGAGGCCCTCGCAAACTACCTGGCGTTGCTCGGATGGGGAGCTGAAGACGGCAAGACTGAGACCTTCACTCTCGCCGAACTGGTCCCCATCTTTTCGCTGGAGCGCGTCACCCCATCCCCGGCCATCTTCGATTTCGACAAGCTCAACTGGCTCAACCGTTATTACCTCAAGCTTGCCGACCCTGAGCGCGTTGCCAAGCTGGCCGAGCGCCAGTTTTGCCAGCACCGGCCAGACATTTTTCCCCTCTGGTCGTCCTCGGAGCTCTACACCGCTGAGGCGCTGGCTGTTCTGGCCAGTCAGGATCCTCCCATTCATTTGAATCGTCCCTCCAATACCCTGATCGCCCTGAGAAAAGAATGGTTCGCACGTCTCCTAGCGCTCTTTGTACCAGCCGTCGACCACCTCGACCAGCTGCCTGCCAAAGCTGCCCCGGTGCTCGGCTTCAATCCCGAATCCGCCCGCCGCGACCCGGAAAACGCGGCCATCCTGGCGGCCGACTCAGCCCGCTCTGTGCTCGGCGAGTTGGCCGGGCGCGTTCGCACCCACTCCGGCTTCGTTACCCCCGATGACTTCAAGGAGTGGATGAAAGAGATCCAGGCGGCCACCGGCATCAAGGGCAAAGAGCTTTACCATCCTGCCCGCATCGCCCTCACTGGCGCCCATTCCGGCCCCGACTTCGACAAGATTATCCCGCTCATTGAACAGGGGACCGCCCTGGCACTGGGAATCACCGGCGTTCGAGAGCGCATCGAACAATTTGTAGGAGTCTGATCGCCGTGAATGACATCTTCTGGATCAAAGGCGATCCGCCCGCTCCACTGGCCATTGTGCTGCGACCCCGCGGCGGCGACTGGCTTGAAGAGGAGCTCCTGCGCATGAAGAACAACGGCATCCAAACCATTGTGTCGCTTCTTGAAAAACAGGAGGCCGCTTTCCTCGATCTTTCCGACGAAGGCCGGGTGGCCAAACAAGTGGGCATGCAATTTCTCTCGTTTCCCATTCCCGATACCCAAATTCCCTCGGACCCTGACGCCTTCCAGAACTTCGTGCACTACCTGGTCGGCCGCCTCCGCGCCGGGGAGCACATCGGCATCCATTGCCGCGGAAGCGTCGGCCGAGCCACCCTTACCGCAGCCTGCGCGCTCATCCATCTGGGCTGGCTGCCCAGATCGGCCCTGGCTGCCATTCAAACCGCGCGCGGCTGCCCCGTTCCCGACACCCAGGAACAGGAGCAATGGATTCTCCAGTACCAGGCCAGGCCATGACCGGGCATCAGGCCGCCCCTTCGTTCAACGGCAGCTTTCCTCACCACTGGCAGGCCGAGATTCTTTCCGCGCGCCCTCTCATCCTGCCCACCCGCCACTTCGTGTATCCGCAGGAAGCGGAAGAAGTAGAACGCGGCGCGCTCGAAGTGCTCATCCGCCCACTTGAAGAGCCGGGCAAAGAGTCCGTTACGAATCCTTCGCCCTCCGCGCAGGAGTTCCTGGCCACCTGCGCCCTCGGCTTCCGCGATCCCTCTGTTCCCTCCGGCCTGTGGTCCACTCCCAATCCCCGAGAAATCTGCGCCGTCTCCGGCGGCTACGCCTACATCATCGACACAGCCGCCCCGGAGCTCTTCACCTTGATTGCCTACCGGCCTGTGATGGAGGTGCTGCCGCTACCCGACGAGGGCCTGCTCCTGTTCATCGGCCATCACTCCATCCTCGCCTGGGGCGCCAACGGGCAAGCCTGGCAATCGGAAAAACTGTCCTCAGAAGGGATCACTCTCGAGGACGTTGACGGCCCCATCCTCCACGGCCTCGGCTGGGACCTGATGACCGACAGGGAAAGCCCCTTCGCTCTAGACCTCCACACCGGTCTCCGCCTCCCGCCACTTTCCCGTTGATTCTCTGAACTGGAAGCGCCTACATTGCTCAGTATGATTCCCAGCGACCGCCGCACCTTTCTCCGCCAGGCCGCCACCCTCGCCGGCGCTTTTTCCGCCAACAGCCTCTTCCATCAGGCGCACGCTGCCGACTGGCGAGCCGCATCGCGCGCCGTCGACCATCTCGGCCCCGCGGAAGTTGCCCAGAATGAAGACTTCTGGAGCCTCATCCAGCGCTCCTATTCCGTGAATCCCGACATCGTCAACCTCAACAACGGCGGCGTCTCTCCCGCGCCCATCGTTGTGCAGCAGGCCGTCGAGCGATATAACCAGCTCTCCAATGAGGGTCCGTCCTACTACATGTGGCAGATTCTCGATCAGGGCCGCGAGCCCCTGCGCCAGAAGCTCGCCCGCCTGGCCGGCGCCGAGGCCGGCGAAATCGCCATCAACCGCAACTCCACCGAAGCCCTCAACACCATCATCTTCGGCCTTCCCTTGAAAGCCGGCGATGAAGTCATCGGCACCAGGCAGGATTACCCCCACATGATCGAGGCTTACCGCCAGCGTGCCGAGCGCGACGACATTGTCTACAAACAGATCAGCTTCGACTTTCCCATCGAAGATGATGATGTGATCGTGAAGGCCTACGAGCAGGCGATCACTCCCCGCACCCGAATCATCCATGTCACTCACATGATTAACTGGGTCGGCCAGACCATGCCCGTGGCCAAAATCGCCGACATGGCGCACTCTTATAACATTGAAGTCATTGCCGATGGCGCGCACTCCTTTGGTCTGCTCGATTTCAAAATCCCCGACCTGCACTGCGATTACTTTGGAACCAGCCTGCACAAGTTTCTGTCTGCACCCATAGGGACAGGCATGATGTGGGTCAAGGCCGGCAAGATCGAGAAAATCTGGCCATTGACGTGTGCCTCCCAACCCCACTCCGCGGACATCCGCAAGTTCGAAGACCTGGGCACGCGCAGTTTTCCCCTGGAGCAGGGCATCGGCGAAGCAATCAATTTTCACGAGGGCATTGGCAGCAAGCGCAAAGAGCAGCGCATCGGCTACCTGAAAAATTATTGGGCGACTCGTGTCCAGTCCATCCCCAAAGTCAAGCTGCACACATCCCTGAATCTCAACTATTCCTGCGCGATCTGCGGCGTGAGCGTCGATGGAATTGCGCCAGCACAGTTATCTGCCGCCCTTTTCGACCAATATAAGATCCATACCGTCGGCATCGTCTGGGAAAATATAAGTTGCGTCCGTGTAACTCCCCACGTTTACACGACTCTCCCCGATTTGGACAAGTTAGTGGGAGCGATTGGCGAGTTAGCCGCCAAAGCATAAGTGAAGATCACGATTCGGCGAAAGGCGCATCGCCACGATCAAATAGTCCTGACGCCGCCCTGCCATGAAGCACGGTCCGTCCGATTTTCTTCCGGATTCCCAGCCTGCGTGCCTTCAGCCGTCGTTCTCACCCAGCGCAAGCCTCAGTTGGTGGGTCTCGCTCCAAGCCATCCGCAGGCTGCCCGAAACCAGGCCTTTGCCCATCAGTTGCACCAGCGCAATGCCCCAGCGCATCACCCAGGGCGCCGTTCCGTCGGGCCAAAGCTCGCTGAGCGGACGCGCCACCCCGTTGATATCGGGATGGTAAACGCGCTCGTCCCAAGTTCTCGAGCCCTGCGGAAACTCCGGGTAATCCCGTACCGCGTCGATCGCCGACTGCAGAATGCGATGCTTCCAAGGCTCGGCATACTGGGGCAGAAAGAGCAAATTGCTCTTCTTCTCGTGACGGATCTCGTGCACAAACTCCGTAAAGCTGGTGGCATTAGTCAGGTTGATGTTCGCGTTCGGCTCCACGCCATGCCGGTCTCCGCCTGAGATCAGCGCCATGTTCCACTTCTCCGCCAGCCGCCGTGCGGCGCGGTTCTCATCCCAGTGGCGCAGGCCGTTCAGCTCCATCGCGTGCAGATAGTTCCCGTTCTTCTGCAGGAATTCGTTCACCAGGAACTCGTGTTTCTCGCGGCCCACCAGGTAGAGATCCCACATCGGATGGTTGAAGACCACCAGCACGTTGGGTTCGTCGTTGAGGGCCATCAGAATCTCGGTCAGCCGAGCATCGCTCGGATGCGCCGTGTATTCCTTCAGCGTCCCCATCCACTCTGCCGCCCGGGCGCTGGGCAGGTTATGCACGCCCAGGTGGAAGGATTGCACCCCATACGGCGCGCTCCACTCCACCGAAACAGGAATCTGCCGGGCGCTGGGCACACTCCGCAGCAGCATGGGCGCCTTGATATTGTCGTGGTCGGAGAGTGATACCATCGGGGCCAGGTCCAGCTTCTCAATCTGCCCGCTCTCCAGGTCGAAGGCCAGCTTGGGCGTCATCGGCGGCGTCCAGTAAGCAGCCGAATAGTTGACTCTCATCCCGTGGTTGTTCTCTGACCGGCGCTCCATCCGCGAGAGCAGCGGCCGCATCACCGGAAACTGATTTCCAAAGTTGGCCAGAAAATCCAGTGTCTCCTCGGATTGATTGGTGTGTCCGTGTAAGGAAACCCCTGACTTGTAGCCTTTTGCCGCGCCCTGGTCGCGCCACAGATACGAGATGCCCGAATTGGCCATTTTTCCCCTCCCCCGAAATCGTTCCCCAATTTCCAGTTCCAGTCTCAATTCCCGACCATGAATGTGGGATTAAGGGAACGCGAATCCCCTTTCAATCGAGAAAAGGAATCAATCAAGTTACCGGCAATCCCCGGACCATTGTCGAAAATTTACTAAGCTTACCTGAGCATTCAGCGACTAACAAGCGATAGTTAGCCGGCAACCTCTTTACTTGCTGACCTTGGCCATTTCCGGCCCCAGGAAATCATCAACCGTCCATCCCGCCATCAGTTCCTCGCCATGCGGCGTCTCCGCACCCTCGACAGGCTTTCTCGCCGCTGCCTCGGCCAGCAGGTGGTTCTCGGTGAGTCCCTGCTTGAGCATCTCGAATGCCTGCTCCGGCGTATCCGCAAACTGGAACAGTTCAATGTCCTTAGGCGAGATGGTTCCCTTATCCACCAGCATGTCCAGGTTGAAAACCTTCTTCCAATACTCCGAGCCGTAAATCACCACGGTGATCTTCTTGGCCAGCTTTTCGGTCTGGGCCAGGGTGAGAATTTCGAACATCTCATCCAGCGTGCCGAATCCCCCCGGAAACACGACCAGCGCCTTCGACAGGTACGCAAACCACAGCTTGCGCATGAAGAAATAGTGAAATTCGAAGTTCAGCGACGGGGTAATGAAAGGGTTCGGCGCCTGCTCAAAGGGTAGACGGATATTGAGTCCGATGGTCTTTCCGCCCGCCTCATAAGCGCCGCGATTGGCGGCCTCCATAATACCCGGCCCACCTCCGGAGGTGACCACAAACCGGTGCCGCTTTGACGGAATCTTTTTAGCCCAGTTGGTGAGCAACCCCGCCAGCCGGCGCGCGTCCTCATAGTAGCGGGCCATCTCAACTGCCGCCACCGCCCGCTTGCGCTGCAAATCCGTTGCCGTGCCTTCAACAATCTCGGGAACACTGGCCGGCTGCTCGTGGCTGGGGGCCGGCTGGCTGGAGCCGGTGTTGTCCAGCAATTCCAATTCATGATCGGCCTCGGCCCGCCCGCGAAACCGCGCCGACCCAAAAAACACCACCGTATCCTGAATATTCTCTCGCCGGAAGCGCGCCAGCGGCTCCAGGTACTCCGCCATGACCCGGATCAGGCGCCCGTCCGGGCTGTTCAGGAAGGCAGGATTCTCATACGCCAGCGGCGCCGGCTGCAGAGGCGCCGGAACCGATTGAACCAACGGAGGCCGATCCAGTTCCTGGTCCATCGTCCTTCGTCCCTCATCGCCCATCTCTCACCCGTCCCTGTGGCGAAACGCATCGCGAAATGCAATCCACAGATTCAAAAGCCCTAATCCTGAAATCATGCCCCGTACTGCTCCGCTTGTGGCAATCATTGAAAGCGCGGGGAAATGCTGAAAAAGCGGGTTCTGGTCCCAGAAAATCCGGGACCACGGTGCATAACAGACCGCCAACCCGATATACATCCGCAGCAGCACTCGCAAGAACAGCTCGGCACGCTCCAGCCAACGCGGAATCCGCTGCGGGGCAGGCCCTCTGCCCGGCGGTCCGTCGACAGCCCGAGTTGCGGCCGCGACAGCCAATTGAGCGTCGGATTCAGAAACGGTGCCGACCACGCCCCCAGGCGCAGGAGCCGAGCTCGCGGCAAACGATGGAGACGTCAACTCCGGCTGCTGTGACATGGATTGGTTACGCGCACCGCCCCCCATTCCCGCTGCATCGCGGGCGTTCAATACAGGCCCAAAGACTCCGGCCTGCCTCAGCGACGCCATACTAAAACGGTATCACAGCAGCCTCCAGCCCGGCCCCCGCCAACCGCCGCTGAGATGCCGTGCCGGAATGCCTCCGATCCACGGTTTCGCACGCTAACTCCGGTTCAGCCGTGATACTCTCGGTTGCATTCCGGCTAAAAAGAAGCCCCCTGACTTACCCATGCGAATTGCCCTTTTTACTGAAACTTTCATCCCCAAAGTGGACGGGATCGTCACGACGCTCGCGCAGACCGTCATTCAACTGGAACGCCTGGGTCATCAGGTGCTCATCTTTGCACCGGATGGTGGCTTCGACCATTTTCAGCAATCCCGAATCGTGGGCATCAAGGGCCGCTCATTCGCCCTCTACCCGGAACTCCGTCTTTCCCTCCCGCGCGCCTCCATGCGCAACGCGATGGTCGAATTCCAACCCGACCTCATCCATGTGGCCGACCCTGCTCTGCTGGGAATTGCCGCGCTTTACTACGGTGGCGGATCGAATGGCGGAGCCCTCCATCTCCCGCTCGTGATCTCTTACCACACCGATCTTCCCCAATACCTGCACTACTATAAGTTTGGTTTTATGGAGCCCTGGATCTGGCCACTCCTCCGGCTGCGCCACAAACGCGCCACCCTCACCCTCTGCACCTCAGTGGCCATGATCGAGCAACTGCACCTGCATGGAATCGGCCCTCTTGCCCTCTGGCCGGGCGGCGTCGACGCGGATCGCTTCCAGCCCACAAGCCGTTCCGCTGCCATGCGCGAGCGGCTCACCGAGGGCCACCCCGACAGTCCCCTGCTGCTGTATGTTGGCCGACTCTCCGCTGAAAAAAACATCGAGAGAATCAAGCCCATCCTGCAAGCCTTGCCCAATGTACGACTGGCCCTGGTTGGCGACGGGCCGCACCACAAAGTCCTGCAGCAACACTTCGCCGGCCTGCCCGTCTACTTCGCCGGCTTTCTGCACGGAGAAGAACTCGCCCAGGCCTTCGCCTCAAGCGATATCTTCGTGATGCCTTCCCGCACGGAGACCCTGGGGCTGGTCATTCTTGAAGCCATGTCCTCCGGTCTGCCCGTCGTGGCCGCCCGCGCCGGGGGCATTCCCGAGCTGATTGAGCATGGGGTCAGCGGCTATCTTTTCGACGATGAAGGCCAAGCCGTGGCCGCAGTGAAGGAACTGCTGTTGTCAGCAGAAAAACGGGCGACCGTGGGAGAAATGGCCAGAACCCATGCCGCCGAGCACAGTTGGAAAGCCGCGACCGGCATGCTGCTCGAGCACTACCGTACCGCGTGCGAGCAACAGCCGATTTCCACTACCCCCGCGCCTGCCCCCGCTCATCCCGGCATTCGTTTCCGTATAAAGAGATTCGCAGCAAAGGCCACTCTCTTCGTCATTCGGAAGTTGCTGCCGTAACCGCTGGCGCCCCGGCGCTCTGAATCGCCGCATCCGGCAGCACACGATAGCGCCCATAATCGATGGTCAGCACCGCCGTGCCGCCAATCCGGACGTTGGTCTCACTCCGGTTCTGGTCCGGGAACCAGAAGCTGTCCGTCTTGGCAAAGCTTTGCTGGATCAGCGTCCGCGCGATCCAGAACGAAGGATTCTTGCCTGGTTGCGCATCAATCTTCACCAGAGCGAAGTCCGCTGCATCGACCCAGATTTTGCCGCGATAGAGAAACTTGCTCGATGTCACCGGTTCCACGTCCAAAATGTAGGCCGGCCGCCCGGCCACGTTCTCGCTCCCCAGCAAATGGAACTTGTAATTTGCTGCCGTCAGGGCCGTTGCCGCTGGATCCCGCGAGGCTTCCTTTTCGCTGTCCACCGCCCGCTTCAGCACCTTGTCCAAAAGAAACTTGGATCCGCTCTGTGAAACGATCTGAAAGCTCTTTCCCGAGGAAGCATTGTAGTTGACTTCCACGTCCATCCTGGCTGCGACCGTGGATGAGTAACCTTTGTACACCACGCTGTAATGCCGCAGTGCTTTGTACTGCTTCAGGCCTTCCGTCCGCGCCAGGTTATGGAGTCGCATCTGCTCCACAATCTGCGGGGAGCTCAGCGCCGCAAAGGAGCCGGTATTCGCCGCCTCTGGCCGCAACCCTCCGGCCGCAAGAACCAATACGACGCCCCAAAATATGCCTTTGCCAGGTTGGAAGAGCATGAAGCATATTATCGCAGGCCGCTCCCACCAACTGTTCCTTATTGCTCAGCACCGAACCACTTAAATACCCACCACCCATCCTCCGGCCCGGCCTAGAGCCTTGACCATCAACATTAGCCAAAGGCCCCCCTGCCTTGACCCTCAAAAACCCCGGGAGTACCCTGTTACCGTGCGCTTGCCTCAGCGTTCAGGAGCCACGCAATATCCCGAATTCCCTTATCAAGGAGACTTCTGGAATGAACCGCCCCACGCTATTCTCGCTGGCTGTCCTGTTGGCCTCCGCCACCCTGGCCGCCCAAACCGCCAGCCGCCAGCCGACTCAGGGGTTTGGGGTCGCATCGATGGAGGGCCTATCGAACGACCAACACCAGACGCAGACCATCGTGATCAGCCCACAGCAGCAAAACAGCGCTTGTCCGGTTTCGGTGCGCGCGCAACAAGCCGCCAACTGGAGCCGACGGGAGGTGGATAACAACCCACCCAAAGGACCCGCGCAGCGGCTTCATCTGACTCTTGCCAATCCGGATTTCACCCGCATAACCGGGGCCACAGTTACCGTACGCGGACTCACCCCCAGGAACCGCGTTACGCAGACGCAACGGTCCACAGGCAACTCATCCGATGCGGCGAAGACACTGAGCATCACTTTTCCCGCCGGACCCGGCAAAGATGTTTCTTCAGACCTTGTGGTGCCCGGCCTGTCGGCGGTCTACTCGATTGATCTTGATTCCATCACCTACGCCGATGGCTCCACTTGGAAACTTGCCGCGGGGAAAGTCTGCCGCACGCCCGTTGATGGATTCATGCTCATAAGCGGCCGCTGAGGCAACCCCATCAAAACCGGAGGTACGCGCCGATCATCGGCTCCGACGTTTGCGTGAACGCTCCGGTCGATGTAAACAACGTAGTCAGGTTAGGCGCTTTGTACAGGTTCCCGCGATACTGGAACCGCAGCCCGATATGCGGCAGCAGTCCCCAGTCCAGTCCCGCGCCGTAAACAAACACCGGCTTTGTTGCCGTGCTTGTGTCGGCCTGCCCGCCGCTGGGAACATCGAACAGTAGCCCGACGCCCGCCAGAGCAAACGGCCGCAGGTTCGCGATCTTCAATGAAGCGATCCAATCCGCGGTCACTTCATGCGCGTTGGCCAACACCGGCGTCGGATTGGGTGTGTTACAAGGAAGGCCGCAACTGACGGTCGCGGAATAGGTCTGGGTTGCGTGATTAAACGAATAGGTCCCTTCATACCCCACAATCGGATTAGAAATATGCCGCACCTCCAGCAGCGCGCCCGCAGAGTTGGATGGACTCTGCTGGACGCCATTGCCGGTGGTCGTCCCGCTGAACGCTCCGTAAAGGCTTCCCGCCACATCGGTCTGCGCACTGGCCGACGCGCATCCCAGCGCCGCCACTCCCATCAGTAGAAAAGCCGCCTTCAATCGTTTCCTTTGCATCGCGCTCTCCCTGAACCTGAATTCGATTCCATTCCCTTGAGTAGGCATCCCAATCGGACTCCACTGGTTGCAGGTTTTGACGCGGCCCAGCGGTCTTTGGTGACCTACCGCAATCGGAAAGGGACCCCCTGCCGATTTCTCGAGGCGCCCCCGTTTCGCGTTATCCTGTCAAAACACATGAATCAACCGGCCATCCTCCCCATCCTGGCCGCCCTCACCGGCGCCGCGCTCACCATCCCCGCCGTTTTCACTCAGGTCGCCCAGATCTCCGCCCAGGAGGCCACAAAGAAAGTGATCCCCTATCTGGACGAGCAGCCAGTCCGCGCTCAGCACGGCATAGTCGTCAGCGTTCACCATCTCGCCTCCGACGCCGGCCTTGAGACCCTCCGAGCCGGCGGCAACGCCGTCGACGCCGCTGTCGCCACCGGCTTTGCGCTCGCCGTGGTCCATCCCGCGGCCGGCAACCTTGGCGGCGGCGGCTTTCTTCTGCTCCGCACCCACGACGGCCACGCAACGTTCATCGACTACCGCGAGAAGGCCCCGCTTGCCGCCACTGAAACCATGTACCAGGACGCGCAGGGCAACGTCCTCCCCGGCGACAGCCTGCAATCGAGCGTCATCGGCTACCGCTCCATTGCCACGCCCGGCTCGGTCGCCGGCCTGGTTTACGCCGAGCGCAAGTACGGCAAGCTCGGTCTCGCACGCGTCATGGCTCCAGCGATCAAGCTTGCCGGCGGCGGCTTCGTCCTCAGCGCCGAGGAGGCCAAAGAGCTCAGTGATCCCGACCTGGCCAAATTTCCCGACTCCAAACGCATCTTCCAGCGCGACGGCCAACTCTACAAGGGAGGCGAGACGTTCGCCCAGCCGGCCCTCGCTCACACCCTGGAGCGCATTGCCGCCGATCCGGACACCTTCTACCGCGGCAAAATGGCCCACGAGCTGATCGACGAGCTCAGCAAAGGCGGCGCACTCCTCACCCTTGATGATCTTGCCCAATACACCGTCGTCGAGCGGACCCCCATCACCGGCAGCTTCCACAACTACACCGTCCTCAGCGCTCCGCCGCCTTCGTCCGGCGGCATCGTCCTGCTCAGCGCCCTCAACATCCTGGAAGGCTACGATCTGGCCAAGTTGGGCGACCGCACTCCGGCTTCCATGCACCTGATCGTTGAAGCCTACCGCCGCGCCTACATGGACCGTTCCGACTACCTCGGCGATCCCGACTACAACACCATCCCCGCCGCAGAACTCACGTCAAAAAAATATGCCGCAGCCTGGCGCGCTTCCATCCTGCAGGACGCCGCCACGCCCTCGACCGCGCTGGTCCGCCCCGC
>PMOF01000150.1:0-4694 GCA_003162495.1 Acidobacteriaceae bacterium | reverse complement strand
CCGGCTCGCTGGGCTTTCTGCTGAACGACGAAATGGACGATTTCGCCTCCAAAATGGGCGTTCCCAACATGTTCGGCCTCATCCAGGGCCCGGCCAACGCCATCGCTCCCGGCAAGCGGCCGCTCAGCTCAATGACTCCCACCATCGTCCTTGAAGACGGCAAGCTTCGCTTCGTCCTCGGCTCTCCCGGCGGCGCTCGCATCATCACCACCGTGGCCAACATCTTCCTCTCCGCGGCCGAATACGGTCTCAACATCCAGCAGGCCGTTGACGCCCCCCGTTTCCACCACCAATACCAGCCCGACAAGCTCTACCTCGAACCCGGATTCTCCCCTGAAACCCTGTCCGCCCTGCGCGCCCAGGGCTACACTCTGGACATCCGGGACGGCCACTGGTCTAACGGCGAGTGCATCGCAATCGACCCCAAAACCGGCGAGCTGCTTGGGGGCCAGGACCACCGCAGCCACTACGGCAAGGCATCCGGCTATTGATCGGGAGGCCGGGTCGACGGGCGTTCTCTGAAAATTTTCTTGAACTGAGCAAAATTGACCAGACAACCCTTCCCGTGCCGGGTGCATCTTATTCGTCAGTCTGACGTGTGGAATGCACCGGCGGTTGGTGAAGCAAATTCTCCCCCTATGTTGCCGCCGGACCGGAACGCAAGTCTGCGAGCCCTCCGTCTCGCAGACTTGCTTACCTGTTCTCCCGGCCGCAGCCTCCGCCAAGAGAAGCAGCACCGCAAAGAATTGTCGGTTCCTGCTGCGTCAAGCACCATCTTCCGCAACACCTAGCGGACCGTAAATAGCTGTAAAAATGAGATAATTCGAGTAACGTTCCGGTCTGCCTTATTTTCAGGCCCAACCGGCGCGGGGGCCCTTGACCATGTTGCGAGTCCTGTCCACGCACTTGTTCCTGAACCAGCGCCTGCACTCCACGCAGTTGGATTTGGCGGCCCGTTCCGGAGCCCAGGCGGTTGAGATCTTTGCCGCCCGCCAGCACTTCGACTACACCAGCCGCGACCACGTCGCCGAAATGGCCGACTGGTTTCGCTCCAACCCCCTGCTGCCCTGGTCGCTGCACGCCCCGCTTTATCCTGACCGCGAAATGGGCCGCGCCGGCGCTCCCGCCGTCAATGTGCTGCACCCTGAAAAATCGCGCCGCATCGATTCCATGGACGAAATCAAGCGCTCACTCGAAGCCGCCGAGCAGATTCCCTTTCGCAACCTGATTCTCCACCTCGGCGAGCGCAACGACGGCTGGTCCGCGCGCACCCTCGAATACGCCCTCACCGCTCTGGAACATCTCGGCGCCTTTGCCCGTCCGCTGGGTGTTCGCCTGATGGTCGAAAACCTCACCAGCGACCCCACCACCCCCGAGCACCTGGTCGAAATTCTGCGCATCGGCCACTTGGATAACGTCGGCGTCTGCCTGGACCTGGGCCACGCGCACATCACCGTCGGCATCTCCAGCGCCATCGCCACCCTGGACACGCGCATCGCCTCCGTCCACGTCCATGACAACCACGCCCAGAAAGACGAGCACCTGTGGCCCGGCGACGGCACCATTGACTGGACGTCCACGGTAAGCGCCCTCAAGGCCCTGGCGAATCCTCCCGCCATGGTCCTTGAAATTCACTACAATCTTGGCCACGATCCCACCCAACTCCCAGGCCGCATCGAAAAATCCTTCGCCCTTTTCGACTGATCGGCACTTGCCATCAGAGAACTCCCAACAGATAGCAAATCAGAACGATCACCAGGATTGTGCCCAGCCCGATGCCAATGCCGCCGCCGGCGCCCCACTGCCGGTGGCCGTAATAGCCTCCGCCGCCTCCGAAAACCAGGATCAGTACAATGATTAGAACGATGACCATTTCACATCTCCCTCTACCTTCTCTTCATCATCCAGCCGATCAGCGCTCCGGAAGTGACGCCCACCGCGAACGTGGTCGCAACCGTTAGCACCAGGTGCCGCTGCAGGCGCCCGGTTGTGTCATCCAGGAATTCCTCGGCCGCATCGCCGCCATGCTTCGCGGCGCGCCGTATCACGCCCACGCCGCCCTCGATCGCTTCGGCAATCGCGCTTGTTGCGCGAGATGCCTGATGAGCTGAATCGGCGATGTGTTCAGCCGTTCTTTCCACTAAAGTCTGCGACATACTTCCTCCTGCGCCCTTTGCGAGCTGCTGTTGATGCGTTTATCGATACGTTCTCTAAGCGACGTTCTCTAAGCGCCAACGACCTTTTCGACATGCCCGATCCATTTTTGAGCCTTGCCGCCGATCTTTTCCGCGTTTCCTGAGTCTTCCAAATTCGGGTCGCCGGTCGCTTCTCCGACCGACTCCTTGATGGCTCCCTTCACTTCGTGGAGCTTGCCCTCGGTGCGATCTTCAGTGCTCGGTTTCATGATTTTCTCCTTTGGGTTCACGAGGCTCTTTTTCGTCAGAACTCCGTGAATGGCCAGTATCGGATTCTTGGCCAGTGAAATCTGGTTCGAATTGATCGCCTCTTGAATCAGAATCAATGCATGTAAAATCAGACGAGGCGGGCAGAGACGCTTCGCGAGACCTGCCGGTAACGTGAAACTCTCTCGCGTGATGAGGGTTTTTGGGCGACGTGATCGAAGCAGCGGAGTAAGCCTGGATCCGAGTGGCAGCAACTGGATATTCTCCAAGGCTGGGGCGCAATGCAGAACTCTCGTCACCAAGCCACCCGTCTCCAAGTCAAGGACGAACGATGAAAACTGCTCAATTGCTGGTTACCGCGCTGGCACTGCTTGCCGTCGGAGCCTTGGCCGGCTGCAAGTCAGACTCCGCGAAGTCGCCCGATGTTGCGGGCAGCATCCGCAAAGCGTTCGATCAAGCGGGGCTCAAAGACGTCACGGTCAGTCAGGATCGCGACATGGGTGTCGTGACACTGGGCGGACAAGTGGGCAGTCAGAACGAAAAGTCGCAGGCCGAATCCCTGGCCAAGACGTTTGCGGGCACACAGGTTGTGGCCGACGAAATTGCCGTGATTCCCGCCGGTCAGGCAAAAGACGCGAAAGCCATGAATCACGACCTGGACGTGGGAATCGAGAAGAATCTGGACGCGGCGCTGATCCAGAATAAGATGCACGATCAGGTAAAGTACACAGTCAAGAACGGCGTGGTCACGCTGTCAGGAAACGTGAACTCGGAAGGCCAGCGCAGCGACGCCGAAAATGTGGCGGCGCAGGTGCCGAACGTGCAGCAAGTGGTGAACGAACTACAGATCAAGGACCAGAAGGCCAGCACAATCCAATAGGAACTGAGAAGTTATGCCGGCCCTTAGCAGATCCGCGGTATCTGCTCCCCAATCTGTATTCCACCACCGCCGCCAGCGCACCCACCCGCAGCCGCACCTCCACCACTCGCGCCCCACGATACGAGTCCGGGCCGGGCTCCAACGTCTCCATCACCGAATCCACCACGCTCGAAATGATCGACACCTCATACATTAAGACCAAGATTCTATGCTCCGGCTCCCCACAGCATCCCAAGTCACGGATGGAACGACTTCGAATGAAGGGTACGGGTGAAGCGCGCGGGCTCCAACCTGTAAATCTCTACGCCCTCGGATGAAGGGTATGGGCTTCAGCCCGTACATTAAGCCACGCAATTTCAGCGGGCTTTAGCCCCCGAGGGAACGCGCCGCCCGCAGAGCCCATCCCCACCAGCCAAATATGTAAGATGATGAAAGACAGAACAAGGACCTCCCATGCCCACAACCGCACCAACATCCCGGCTCACCCTCAGCCACCTCGCTCCCGGCGTCTTCCAGTCCGAGATCCGCGCCATGACCACCGCCTGCGACCAGATCGGCGGCATCAACCTCGCCCAGGGCGTTTGCGACACACCGGTCCCGCCGGTCGTTCTGGCAGCCGCCATCCAGGCCATTCATGACGGCCACAACATCTACACCCGCCTGGACGGCATCGCCCGCCTCCGCAACGCCATCGCCGCCAAGCAGCTCCGCGACTACGCCCTCGCCTACGACCCCGAATCCGAAGTCCTTGTCGCCTCAGGAGCCACCGGCGGATTCCACGCAGCCTGCATGGCTCTGCTCAACCCCGGCGATGAAGTCTTGATCTTCGAGCCCTTCTACGGCTATCACACCTCGACGCTTAAATCCATGCGCGTCAATCCCGTCATCGTGCCGCTCGCCGACCCCGATTTCGCTCTCGATCTGGATGCCCTCCGCGCCGCCATCACGTCCCGCACCCGCGCCATCGTGATCAACACCCCCGCCAACCCCAGCGGCAAAGTTTTCACCCTGCGCGAACTTCAATCCATCGCCGAGCTCGCCATCCAGCACGACCTCTTCGTCTTCACCGACGAAATCTACGAGTACTTCGTCTATGACGGCGCCCGCCACATCTCGCCCGCCACCCTTCCCGGCATGCGCGAACGCACCATCATCCTCTCCGGCTTCTCCAAAACCTTTTCCATCACCGGCTGGCGGCTTGGCTACGTCACCGCCGATGCCAAATGGCTTCCCGCCATGGCCTACTTCCACGACCTGACCTATGTCTGCGCTCCCTCCGCCTTCCAGCACGGCGCCGCAGCAGGCCTGGAGCAGCTTCCACCCATCTTCTACACCCAGTTAGCCTCAGATCACCAATCCAGGCGCACCCGCATGCTCAGCGCTCTCCACGACGCCGGCCTCGAACCCACCGT
>PMOF01000232.1:1905-25742 GCA_003162495.1 Acidobacteriaceae bacterium | reverse complement strand
TCATCGTATCCGGCGCATTCCTGCGCAGTTTCCAGAAGATGCTCGCCGTCGACCCCGGCTTTCGTCCCGATCATCTTCTCGTCGCCGGCTATCAGTTGCCCATCAAACAATACCCCAGCGACGCTTCCGTCGATGCCTTCAACCATTCCGTCGTCAATCGGCTCGCGAGCAGGCCCGGAGCCGTGGCCGTCGGCATCACCAGCATCCTTCCCGCATCCGGATTTTGGGCCGGCGCTGCCTACACCATCGAGGGCGTGCCCGCGGACCGCTGGAAGCTGCAATTCTCCATGTTCACCATCACCTACGGCGACTATTTCCGCGCCATGGGCATCCCGCTCATCGACGGCCGCACCTTCACGCCCGACGACCGCTCCAACAGGCCCCTCGTCATTCTCGTCAACCAGTCCATGGCCGCGCATTGCTGGCCCGGTCAGCGGGCCATCGGCAAGCGCATGCACGTCGGCAATCCGAAGAAGGACATGCCCTGGGCAACGGTCGTCGGTGTCGTCGCCGACACGAAACTTGGTTCGCGCGATGAACCGGGCTCCGACCAGTGGTATGCGCCCGCCGAGCAGCCCGCCATTCTTTATGGCAACCAGGACACAGGCGTCCTCAGCAGCCCCGCTGGAGGCTACATCACGCTCCGTTCAACCCTTCCTCCAGAGCAGATGATCAGGATCCTGCGCTCCACCGTCGCCGGCATCGATCCACAGCTTGCGCTTCAACAGGTGCAGCCAATGGCCAATGTCATCTCGACGGTGGAAGCGCCGCGCCGTTTCAACACCGCGCTCATCACCGTCTTCGCCATGGGCGCTCTCGTACTCGCTCTCACCGGCATGTATGCGGTTGTCGCTTTCTCGGTTTCGCTGCGCACCCAGGAGATCGCCATCCGCATGGCGTTGGGCGCGCAGCGCTTCTCCATTGCGCGCCTGGTGCTTGTCTCCGCCGTCAAACTGGCGCTGCTCGGCTGCGTCCTTGGCTTGCTCGCGTCGTTTGCCGTCGCACGCCTTGTCAATGCGTTCCTGTTCGACGTCAAAGCCACCGACCCGCTCGTCTGCATCGCTGCAGCCTTCACCATGATGCTCGTAGCCCTGCTGGCCTCGGCGCTCCCCGCCCGCCGCGCCGCCTCCGCCAACCCCATCGAAGCCCTGCGCTCCATTTAGAAAGCTGCAAATGGAGTTTTGAAAGGGCACGACTAGTTTTGAAAGGGCACGACTTCAGTCGTGCCGCAAAAGCCGCAACAAATCGCTGGGCTNNCCCCTGTTTCCTGATTCCCAGTCCCCTAGTCCCCAGTCCCTAGTCCCTGAACTTAAAGTTCTCTCCAATTCGCCCCAAACGCCAGGTCCGCTACCAGAGGTACGTTGAGCTTCACAACCCCTTCCATCTCCCTCTTCACCAGCTCCGTCACCTCGGCCGTCTCCTCCACAGGAACCTCGAACAGTAGTTCGTCATGCACCTGCAGAACCATGCGCGTTTTCAGTTTCCGTTCCCGCAGTTGGCCGTCAATAGCAATCATCGCCAGCTTGATCAGATCCGCCGCCGTCCCCTGGAGCGGCGTGTTGACAGCGGTGCGCTCGGCAAATCCGCGTTGATTCGGATTGCGGCTCTCGATGTCGGGAATGGGCCGCATGCGCCCGAAAAGCGTCCGCACGCTGCCCTCCCGCCGCGTCTGCTCCAATGTCTTTTCGATAAACGTCTTGACCCCTTCGTAGCGCGCAAAATACCGCTCGATATAGGCCTTTGCCTCGGCTTGCGGAATCCCCAGTTGCTGCGCCAGCCCAAACGCGGAAATGCCGTAGACAATGCCGAAATTCACCGCTTTCGCGCGTCCCCGCGTTTCTTTGTCCATGGTCTCCGCCGGCACCCCGAACACTTCGCTTGCGGTCAGCGTATGAATGTCCAGATCCTCCGCGTACGCGCGCACCAGCAGTGGATCGCCGCTGAAATGCGCCAGCAGCCGGAGCTCGATCTGCGAGTAATCCGCCGACAGCAATTGCGTTCCCGGCGCTGCTGTAAAAGCCGCGCGAATCTCCCTGCCCAGCTCCGTACGAATCGGAATATTCTGCAGATTCGGATTCGCGGACGACAGGCGCCCCGTTGACGTCGCCGCCGCTTGAAACGTCGTATGCACGCGCGATTCCCGGTCGGCCAGCAGCGGCAACGCGTCAATGTAATTCGATTTGAGTTTAGAAAGATGCCGGTATTCGAGCACCAGTCGCGGCACATCGTGTTTCTCCGCCAGCGTCTCCAGCACATCCTGCGCCGTCGAAACAGCTTTGCTCTTCCCCCGGCTTGCCGGTGCCGGCAGCCCGAGATGCGTAAACAGCACCACCCCAAGTTGCTTGGGCGAATTGATGTTGAACCGCTGCCCGGCAAGCTCGAAGATGCGCTCCCCCACCCTCTCCAATTCCACGCTGAATCGTTTCGACAGAGCCTCGAGCGCAAGCTTGTCCACGCGCACTCCGGCCTGCTCCATGCGGAACAACACCGGTGCCAGCGGCAAATCGATCTCTCGATAAATACTCGTCACCGCCGCCCTGTCCGCCTCGTCTTTAAGTGCCGGAACCAGCGCACGAATCGCCGCCGCGCCCGCAGCCAGCGAGGAAGGCGCGGCCTGCCCGTGCCGCGCCGCCACATCCGCCAGCGATTGCGTCGCGTGCGTCGGATTCAGCGCATAGGAGAGCAGCATTGTGTCTTCGATCGGCCCTCGCAGCTCAACGCCCAGCCCGCTCAACACGTGCAGCGCCAGCTTCCAATCGTGCAGCCGCTTGGGCACCGCCGCATCTTCAAGCAGGGCCCGCAATTCAGGCGTCAACGCCAGGCACAAAGCAGTCGCTGGCTCCGCGCACACGCCCACGCTCGATCGCGTCTTTCGTTCCGCCGTTTCCACCACGTCGAGCAGCGAGAGCATCACCGGCTGCTGCGGGTCTTCGTCGTTTTCTTCGGGCGCTTCCGGCTCCGCCGCATCCAGCGCAAAAGCAAATCCCGCCGCGCGCGCCGCCTCGTAAAATTCCGCCGCCTGCTCGTCCGTAGGCTGCTCGATCAGGTCAATGGCCGGCGCGGAGACAGACGGCGCCAGCTCCTTGAGCATCGAAGTGAATTCAAGTTCCGTAAAGAGCTCGCGGCAGGCTTCGAGATCCGGGGCTTGTGTTTCCATCGCCGCCAAATCAAGCGCCAGCGGCACATGGCAATCAATAGTGACAAGTTCCTTGGATAAGAGAACTGCGTCCCGATTTTGCTCCAGCGACTCGCGATAACTCTTGCGCTTCACCTCAGCCGCGCGATCGAGTACCGCCTCCACGCTTCCGAATTCAAGAATCAGATCCACGCTGCCCTTGTCTCCAATTCCCGGCGCGCCCGGAATGTTGTCCACTGAATCCCCGCGCAGCGCCATCACGTCGACCACCTTGTCCGGCGGCACACCCAGCACTTGCGTCACCCCCGCCGGATCGAGAATCAAATTATCTTTTTGCGGATTCAGCACCTTGACCCGCTCGGTAACCAGCTGCATCATGTCCTTGTCTCCGGAGACGATAAAGACTTCATGCTCCTGTTCGGCGGCCTCGCGCGCCAATGTGCCGATCACGTCATCGGCCTCAAAGCCGACCGCCTCCAGGATAGGAATGTGCAGCGCTTCGAGCGCACGCCGGATATACGGGATTTGTCGCCGCAAATCCTCTGGCATCGCCTCTCGTTTCGCCTTGTAGCCCTCGTAGCTCACCTCGTCAAAGCTTTGCGTCTTGCCGTTCCACTTGCGCAGCGGCCCCATGGTCCGCGCCCGCTCATCGCGAAACACCGCGCCGCTCATGTCAAACACTGCCGCAAAATATTGCGGCGCAAAATCCTGCCGCAATTTCTTGATCATGTTCACAAACACGTAGGCGGCCGCAGTCGGCAGCCCGCCCCGCGTCGACATGGGCCTGCTCCGCTGCATGGCGTG
This sequence comes from Acidobacteriaceae bacterium, assembly GCA_003162495.1. GTDB lineage: Bacteria > Acidobacteriota > Terriglobia > Terriglobales > Acidobacteriaceae > Telmatobacter. The sequence goes on along the minus strand of PMOF01000232.1, from coordinate 21,802 downwards.
ATATGCGCGAAAAATAAACGACATCGTGTCCAGCAGAAAGACGGGCGGCTTGGCTTGGTCGGTCACGTTAGAGAGTCTATCAGCCGGCTCAACTGATCAACATGCAATCCCCGTAGCTGAAGAAGCGATACTTCTTTTCTATCGCATGGCCATATGCCAGGAGCACACGTTTGCGCCCCGCAAAGGCGCTCACCAGCATCAACAGGCTCGATTTGGGAAGATGAAAATTTGTAAGCAACGCGCCTGCCAGTCGAAACTCAAATCCCGGCGAGATAAAGATGTCCGTCGCGCCCGAATGAGCCATCAGACCGCCCCCTGCCGCCTGCAGCGCACAGTGTTCGAGCGTCCGCATCACCGTGGTCCCCACAGCTACAACACGCCTGCCCTCTTTCCCGGCGCGATTGATGGCCTCCGCGGCAACCGGGGACAGCGTGTAGCGCTCCTGATGCAGTCGAACCTCATCGAGTCGTTCCACACGCAGCGGCGCAAAGGTGCCGAGCCCTACGTGAAGCGTAACGTGCGCCGTCTCGATTCCCTTGGTTCGCAGCGCGTCCAGCATGTGCGGCGTAAAGTGCAGGCCCGCCGTAGGAGCGGCCACCGAGCCGCGCTCCCGCGAAAAAACGGTTTGATAGCGCTCGCGATCCGTATCCGCATCCTCACGTCGAATATAAGGCGGCAACGGGATGTGGCCGATGCGGTCGAGGCTCGCAAAAAAATCCTTGACAGGCACAAATCGCAAAAGCCGTTCGCCGAACTCGCCCCGCTCAAGCACCTCAGCCTCGAGTTCAATGGCGCCCGAAGGCGAAAGAAAAGCCAGTCGCTCGCCCACGCCCACTTTTTTGCCCGGTTTGACCAGCGCCCGCCACAAGTTCTCACCGATCGATTCCGTAAGCAGAACCTCAATCAGCCCGCTAGGCTCCTGCCGGTCGCGAACCTTTGTACGGCGGGCAAAAAGCCGCGCCGGAATCACCCGGCTGTCGTTGAGCACCAGCAAATCCCCGGCCATCAGCACAGAAGGAAAATCCGCAAATCGCGCATCGCGCAACCCGCCGGTCGCACGATTCATCATCAGCATCCGGCTCATGCCGCGTTCTGCCGCAGGCTGTTGCGCGATCAGCTCCGCGGGCAACGCGAAATCAAAATCGCCAACGCAAAGCCCAGTCACGGATTCGTCTTCTTGCGGTGCCCCGGTCATTCGCCGGCCCCGGTGAAGCCGACCTTATGCAGATGATTCAGCGCACGCGTGCGCGCGCGTTCAATGGCCGCATTCAGTTCTTCGCGCTTGGGCTCAAACTGCTCCGCGGCAAGATCGGCGGGCACGCGTGTCCAGCGGACCCAGCTCACCACGATCCGCGTGAACGGCTTAGGCACTAGAAAGCGGTCCCACGAGCCCATAGTCCAGGCGCGCTCGGGTTCCAGGTGAAAGGCGCCAATCGGCGCGCCAGTCATCTGCGCCAGCTTGATCGGCCCCATCTTCGTTTCATAAATCGGACCGCGCGGACCATCTGCCGTAAAGATGGCCGTCCTGCCGCTCTCGATCGCTCTCTTGAGCCCCAGCACTCCTCCGTGCGATCCTCGGGAGCTTGAGCCGCGCGCGGCATCGAAGCCAAAAAGCCTGAGGACTCGCGCAATCAACTCGCCGTCAAAGCTGCGGCTCACAAGGATCACCGCGCCCGAGTTGCGAAAATATGCGGTGCACGCCAACACGCACTGGTGCCAGAAACAATAAATCTCCGCCCCAGCCTTTTGACCCGCCAGCACCGGGACCACGCCCTCTTCCGCAATCACTTCAAATCGCCAAGTGCGGCTCACAAGCCACAACAGTGCCCACACCAGGCGCGGCAGGACGGCCAGCACAATGCGCTGGCTCAGCGTGAATCTGCGGCTGGCTTCGTTGGTCACTCTTTCAATTTTAGCTGTACCGCAGCCAGCGCAGCAGTTCAGGCAGCGTCGCGCGTTTGCCGTACATGAGGATGCCGACGCGATAGAGGCGCGACGAGAGCCAGAGCGTGCCCCAGATGGCGAGTACCAGCAGGACTACGGAGAGGGCAGTCTGCCAGAAAGGCACTGTGGTCATGCCCATGCGTGAGATGGCAACATAAGGCGAGGTCAGGGGGCAGAGCGTTGCGGCAATGCTCCAGGCGGAGTTTGGGTCTTTGATCATCACCGGGAGCAGGCCCATGCTGGTGTAGAGCGGAACAATCGCCACCCACATGAATTTTTGCAAATCCTGTGAGGTTTCGCATGTTGCAGCCAGGCCTGAAAAGATGGCGCTGAAGAGAGCGAATCCCAACACAAAGTAGATGGGAAAAAAGACGCCCTCGGCCCAGGAGAAACGAATGGCGATGTCGCCGGTGAGTAGCGAGGCGGCAAGCGCGGAGCCCATGAATAGGGTGCAGCCAATCACCCAGATGGCGATCTGCGTCATGCCGACGCCACCCACGCCGAGTAGCTTGCCGGTCAGCAGATCGCCGGGCTTGGCCACGGACAGCATCACCTCAAAGATGCGCGATGTCTTCTCTTCGACAATCGCCCTCGCCATGTCAAGCCCATAGAGCATGATGGGGATGGAGAGCAGGAGCAGCATCAGGGTCGCTTTGATCACGGTGGCGCCCCCTTTGCTCTTGCCGATCTTTCCGTCCTTGTCTAGTTGCAAAGCATCGACGGAAACCTTGGCCAGCATGGAGTCGGCATTGGCCTGTGTCATGCCGTTGCCAATCATGCGCTCGTTGATGACGCCGCGATTCAAAGCGTTTTGCAGGCCGCCGTTCTCGGAGACATCGGCGACAGAGAGCGATGTGAAGGTAGCAGAAATCTTGTCTGGATTGGATGAATCGATGGCCAGCACTCCGTCAATTGCCTTAGCGCGCACCTGTTCCTGCAGCCTGGCGCGCTCCTCGGCGGTTGCCGGCGCCGTCACATCCACCTTGTACTGGGCGTCTTTGTCGTCTAGCATCTGCTGACGGACTTCGTTGGCAAGGGCCGCATCCTGGGCGACGATCGCGATGTGCTTACCGGTATTGGCTTTTCGTTCCATGTAGTGGCTGTAGCCAAGCAACGCGGCAATCAGGAGCGGCATGGCGATCGTGGAGATTTTGAAGGCGCGGCCTCTGATCTGCTCCAGATACTCACGTCTGGCAATCAGCAGCATGTTACGCATCTCGCTTGCCTCCTACGGTCTTGATAAATATCTCTTCAAGCGACGGCTCGACGAGCTCGAACCGGTAAATCGTCGCCTCGGCCGCGGCCTCGCGCAGCAGCTTTTGCGCGTTGCCGTGCGGCTTAAGCTTGATCTCCGCGTGGCCGGAGAAGTTCTTTGCCTCTGCAATCTCACCGCTGTTCAAAAACGCGGAGCTTCCCTCAAACTCGACAATCACGCGGTTACGCTCGTAGCGGCTCTTGATCTCGCGCAAGTTGCCGGCCAGCACGGCCTCGCCGTTGTTGATCAGGCAGATCGAGTCGCACAGCTTCTCCACCTGGTCCATGCGATGAGTTGAAAACAGGATTGCCTTGCCTTGATCTTTGAGCTCCAGCAAAATGCGCTCCACCAGCACCGCATTCACCGGATCGAGCCCGCTGAATGGCTCGTCCATGACGATGAGGCCTGGATCGTGGAGCAGCGTTGCAATCAACTGGATCTTCTGCTGCATGCCCTTCGATAGCTCGTCGGTTTTCTTCACCAATGCATCGGCGATCTCCATGCGCTCGGCCCACGCAATGGCTCGCCTGCGCGCCTCTTCCGCGGTCAATCCATGCAATTGCCCAAAGAAGACCAGCTGCTCCTGAACCTTCATCTTTTTATAGAGGCCGCGTTCCTCGGGCAGGTAGCCCACGCGCTCCAGGCTGACGCGCTCGAAAGGCTTCCCGAAGAGGCTGACCCGGCCCGAGTCCGGAACAGTGATCCCCATCATCATGCGAATGGAGCTGGTCTTCCCCGCCCCGTTCGGTCCCAGCAGGCCGAACATCTGACCCGCATCGATGGATAGACTCAGGTTGCTGACGGCAACCTTGTTCTCGTAGGCCTTGGTCACTCCCGCGAGTTCGACAACTGGCATGGATTCTCCCGCCGCTTCTCTTGAGTCTGGAAGACACTCGCCTTCAACAAAGTGAGGGCAGATCTGTGAGCGACACTGCGAGCAGTGTAGCAAAGCACGCTGGGCGCAGGTTGCGCTCACGATCGATTGTGGCAGAACTTCATCGCAAGACTTCCTTCAAGCTCAAATTTACTGCGTCACCCGTTCAGTCCGGTCCACGCATCATCCGCCTGCAAGCGCAAGTTCTCCTGCATCAGTTCGCCGCTTCCCTTCGTTGGTTTGTAAAATGAAAACTGGCACAAGAATGTGACAAAAGAGTAACAAATGGGTGACCAGTGGGTAACTCGAAACTCTCGAAAAGACTTATAAAAGGCTGACAGCAGATATATATATTGGAGAAAGGTTTGATCAAAAATGGAAGGCATCCAAACAATGCTCGATTTTCTCAAGACCGATCCCCCGGTTGGGCCGGCGCTTAAGCCTCAGACCATTGCGGAAGTGGGCGTACGTCAAGCGGTCCTCGAAGATCTGGCCTTAAAGATTCTGTATTTGTCCGGTTCTCTGTCCATTCTTGAGCTTTCCGATAAGATCCGGCTCAGCTTCGAGGTGGCCAACGAACTGTTCGCCCGGATGCGCGCGGAACGTTATTGCCAGGTCACAGGGATGAAAAGTAATATCCCTCAGATTGCCATCACCTCCGAAGGCCGTTCCCGTGCCATGGAGTTGCTTTCCCACAGTCATTATGCGGGCGCCGCCCCAGTCTCTCTCGAAAGTTATGTTGAGCAGACTCGAAAGCAGGGAGTTCAGAATGTATCGGTGGGCCCCGCTGACGTCAAGCGCGCCTTTGCGCATCTGGTGATCGACGACAAGACCCTGGCGCAGTTTGGAACCGCGCTCAACTCCGGCGCGGCTCTTTTCCTCTATGGGCCGCCGGGAACCGGGAAGACCACCATGGCAGCGGCCATGGCGTCCGTCCTTGCCGTGGATCAGGTGTGGATTCCGTACGCGGTCGAAGTCGACGGTCAGATGATTACGGTGTTCGATCCAGCAGTTCATAAGCGCATTTCGGACGCGGAAACTCTGAGCCAGGACGATCGCTGGGTGCTCTGCCGTCGCCCCACAATTCTCGTCGGCGGCGAGTTGACGGTTGAAATGCTTGACATGCAATTCAACCCGATTACAAAGTTCTATGTAGGCCCCGTGCAGATGAAAGCCAATAATGGCGTGCTGGTTATCGATGATTTCGGGCGCCAGCGGCTTCGTCCGGAGGAGTTGCTGAACCGCTGGGTGGTGCCTCTCGATCGCAGAATCGATTTCCTGACTTTGGCGGGAGGAAGGAAAATTGAGATTCCGTTTGAGATGCTGGTGGTCTTTGCGTCCAACCTCGATCCCTACGGGCTCGTAGATGCTGCCTTCCTGCGCCGGATTCAAACCAAGATCAAGGTCGGATCAATTACCGACGATCAGTTCCGCGAGATCTTCCGCCGGGTTGTTCAGGACCGCGAAATAGCGGGCGACGAAGGAATCGCCGACGAACTCATCGAGTTTGTCCGCGAAACTATGAAGCAGGAGTTGCGCTCGTGCTTTCCGCGGGATATCGTGAACCAAATCTGCTGGGAGGCTCGATACGAAGGCAGGAAGCCGTATCTCAATAGCGAGTCGTTGAAACGCGCGGTCGAGGCTTACTTCCTCCCCAGAGATTGAGAGATCAAGCCTGAGCCATTTGTCCTGTCCGCACCTGCGACTCCTTTCAGGATTGTCCCTTCGCGCCTGATCCATTTAGCATCCGGGATGTGGCTGGCCTCGATACTCCGATCATGTACGTGCGCGGCGTGGGGCCGAGAGTGGCGGAGATGCTCGCGCCTAAAGGGATATTGACCGCCGAGGACCTGCTCTATCACTTGCCCTTCCGCTATGAAGACCGCCAGAATCCGCGCAGCCTTGACGAACTGAAAGCCGGCGAAGTGGCCAGCGTGATTGCCGAGGTTCGCGGCTCAATACTGCTCCGCACCCGCAAGGCGCCCATCTTTGAACTGACCGTGGGGCAGGGCCGCCGCGCACTGAAATGCATCTGGTTCAATGGGACCTACCTGAACGGCAAGTTTCACGCCGGACAAACGGTGGCCGTCTACGGGCGCGTAGAAGCATCGCGATCCTCGAGCAACCTCAAAATGATCCAGCCGCAGTTTGAATTGCTGCCCGACGCGACGGCCGATGCCGAGACGCGCCTGCTTGAAGTGGGCCGCATTACGCCGGTCTATGAGTCGCTGGGCGGCGCGCGCCTGGCTTCCCGCTGGCAGCGCAAGGTGATTTTTCATCTGCTGGAGGGACTCCGCGGCGCGGTGCCCGAGTGCCTGCCACAAGAGTTGCTGGCCCGCCTCGACCTGCCTGACCGCGAAACCGCGCTGCGCGAGGTGCATTTTCCGCCCGAAAGCACGTCCTTTGCGCAGTTGCAGAGCGCCGCAACCCCGGCTCACCGCCGCCTGATTTTTGAAGAGCTGTTTTTTTTGGAGCTTGGCCTCGATCTCAAGCGCCGTCGCATGAGGGAGCGCGCGGGCATCGCCTTTGCCACTACCGACAAGGTTCGCGAGGCCATCCGCGAGGTGTTGCCGTTTCATCCCACCCAGGCGCAGAAACGGGCTCTGGGCGAGATTGTGGCCGACATGCGCCAACCCAGCCCCATGCGCCGCCTGTTGCAAGGCGATGTGGGCTCGGGCAAGACCATTGTCGCGCTTCAGGCCATGCTGGTGGCCATGGAGAACGGCTATCAGGCGGCCCTGATGGCTCCGACTGAGATCCTGGCCACCCAGCATTTTCTGGCCGCGCGCAAATTGCTGGAGCGATCTTCCCGCCGCTATCGCATCGTTCTTTTGACCGGCTCGCTGGACGAGGACCGCAAGCGCCACGCGCGCGGCTTGATCAACCGCGGCGAAGCGCAGCTTGTGATCGGGACTCACGCGTTGATCGAAGAAAAAGTCGAGTTCGACCGCCTGGGCCTTGTCGTCGTCGACGAGCAGCACCGCTTCGGCGTGATGCAACGATTCAAACTGATGAAGAAGCCCAGGCCGGACGGGACGGAGGGAGCCGAGCCGGACGTGCTGGTTATGACGGCCACGCCCATTCCCCGCACACTCGCGCTCTCTCTCTACGGAGATTTGGACCTCAGCGTTCTCGATGAGCTGCCCCCCGGCCGCGCGCCCATCGTAACCCGCCGCGTCGTGGGTGAGCGCGCTGATGAGGTCTGGGGCTTTGTCCGCAAACAGGTCGCGCTGGGCAGGCAGGCATACATTGTGTACCCGATCATTGAAGGGACAAAAGACGACCAGCCGGAGTTGGACTTCTCCCACGACGACACCGAGACGGGCATGGAAACCCCAGCTGCGCGGCCGCGCAAGACGGTCCGAAAAGCTAAAACGGCGGAGCTGTTTCCCATGGCCGCCTTCGCGCCTTTCCCATCCCGCACTTCGGCTCCAAGAACTAAAACTGCGGAGCCGCTCAAATCCGCCGTTGAGATGCATGAAAAGCTGCGCGCCGGTCCGCTTGCCGGTTTGCGCGTTGGCCTGCTCCACGGGCGCCTCGACGCCGGCGAGAAGGAGATCGTCATGCGCCGCTTTCAGCGCGGCGAGATTGACGTGCTGGTGGCCACCACGGTCATCGAGGTCGGCGTTGACGTTCCCAACGCCACGGTGATGGTGGTGGAGCACGCAGAGCGCTTCGGGCTGGCGCAGTTGCACCAGTTGCGCGGCCGCGTGGGCCGCGGCTCCGCCAGGAGCTATTGCGTTCTCGCTACCGGCCCGCGCGTCTCTCCACTGGGCGAGGAACGGCTCAACGCCATGGTCCGGACACAGGATGGATTTGAGCTTGCGGAGCTGGACCTGAGCATGCGCGGACCCGGCGAATTCTTTGGAACCCGGCAGGCCGGGCTGCCCGATTTTCGCGTTGCGGATCTGCTCCGCGACAGGCAATTGCTGGAACTGGCCAAGACCGAAGCCGCCCGCTTTGCAAACGACTCCCGGTCCCCTAACGGCAACGCCGCCGAAGGGACGGCAGCCGAGCGGGCGCACGTCTGGGCGCGCCTCAAAGACGCATGGCAGCGCCGCTATGGGCTGGTGGAGGCCGGCTGACCCACCTGCCGGAGTTTAGCCTGATCAGGCCGCCGCGTTCTCCAGCAAGCCCTGCGCAATTTCCTCTGGAAAGGTCAGTACCTCCAGCTCGATGCTGGCAATCTCCCTGCCGCAATCCCGTTGCCCGCTGCGGGTGCATTGGCAGAGTTCGGTAATACGGAGATGCGCGCTCCGGCTCAGCTCCAGCCCGCACGCAATCAGAACGCTGTAAATGTCAATGCACGTATGGCGCTCAAATTCGAACTCCATCCTCACCGTCCCCAGATCGTTTGCGCCCCGGCTCAGGATCCAGCCCCCGCAGCCAAGAATGGCGCCGGAAAGGGTCTGGATCAGCCGCGCCGGCTCTTCAACTGATACGGCCCTCATCTCCATCGCCCAGGGGATCGTTTCGGCGTACCCGGCATCGTGGTTCGGCATGGTCGATCTCATACTGGTTTAATCGGGACCACGCGGCCAGGCATAACGATTGTTCCGGAGTTGAACGGCGCCTGACCCGCTTTGAGACAACCATCCCTCGTTGGGGTCATTTCCAACCGTGCGTTGGTAATGAACGCGCTGGTCTCGCTCCATGCGGGACCGCAAGCGCAACAAGAGCGAAATAATGTAGCTTGATAGACAGCATGATCATTGGCTCCGGAATCGATCTGGTAGAGATTGAGCGCATCCAGCAGACCATGGATCGCTACGGCCATCGGTTCATCGACCGCGTTTTCACCGCCGCCGAGCAGGCTTATTGCCAGCGCAAACGCAAGTCCGCCGAGAGCTTTGCGGCCCGATTCGCCGCCAAGGAGGCAGGAGCCAAGGCGCTCGGAACCGGCATCAGTTTCGGCGTCAGTTGGCTTGAGATTGAGGTCGTCCGCGATCCTGGCGGCCGCCCCTCCCTGGCGTTTCACGGGCGCGCCGCCGAGATCGCCGCACAGTTGGGCGTCGCCCGCTCCGCCCTGTCGATTACCCACACAGCCGGTCTTGCCATGGCCAGCGTGGTGCTCGAGGACGGGCCATAACCTCCGCCCTTCTGCTATCCTCAAGGCGTCACCCGGCTCATTTCAGCTAAAGGGAGTCCCGTGCCAAGCCGCAAAGAGATTCAGTGGTCGCAACTGAGAGTGGGAGCATTGGTCCTGGCGGCTATGGCCGTGCTGGTCGGGATCATTATCCTGATGTCGGGCAATTCCGGCGGCTTGTTTGCGCGCAAGCTCGTTCTCCGCTCTTATTTTGAGAATGCCTCGGGGATCAAACCGGGTGCGCCGGTCACGCTTGAGGGCGTCACCATCGGCAACGTGGTCCACATACGAATCGTTCCCGAGCGAGGCCAGACTCCTGTTGAAGTGACTCTGCGTGTGAGCCACGAATCCGTGTATGCCCTGCACACGGATTCAACCGTCTCGATTGCCCAGGCCGGCGCGCTGGGAGATAGTTTTCTGGATATTAATTCTGTCGGCGCCACAGGTCCCCCACCGGCCAACAATGCCGAACTCAAGGCCGTCGAATCGCCCAACATCCAGAGCGTGATCCGCTCCAGCGAGTCCTCGATGGAGCAAATTACGACGTTGATGCGCAAGGTGGATGTTCTGATCGACACGCTTAATTCGAAAAAGGGCTCCATGGGCCAATTCATTAACGATCCTGCGTTCTACAACAGGATCAACCGCATTGCAGCGGATCTCCAAACCATCACCGGCGCAGTGGCCGGGGGTAAGGGATCGCTCGGCAAGCTGATGACCGACGACTCGCTTTATACGCGCGCCAACTCCGCCATCGACCGGGTGGACAAAATCACCATCGCTCTGGACGAGGGCAAGGGAACTGCCGGCAAGCTGCTCCACGACGACTCCCTCTATAACAACCTGAACACCGCTGTCTCCAACGCCAATCAGCTGCTGGCCGAGATCAACGCCGGCCATGGCTCCATCGGCAAGTTAGCCAGGGATCCCGACTTCGCGAAAAAACTCGACGATACGGTCACCCGCCTTGACAGCATCCTGAAGAACGTCGACGAGGGCAAAGGCTCCCTCGGTCAGTTTGTGACCAACCGCTCTCTCTACGACAACGCCGACCAGACACTGGATCAGGCCCATCAGCTGGTCAAGAGCATGCGCGAGAACCCCAAGAAATACCTCGTCGTCCAACTCAAGATCTTCTAAGATCCTGTTGAAGAACTCTCGTCGAATGAAGGGTACGGGCTTCAGCCCGTACATAAGCCCAGAGGAATGAATAGGGCTTTAGCCCCGGAGAAACAGCTCTCGCTCAAACAGACGCACCACTGCGCAGCGTGATCAGCGTGATCTCCGGCGGACAATCGAGCCGGAACGGCAGCCCCACGGTTCCTATGCCGCGATTCACGTAGAGCTGCATGCCTCCGAGCCGAAACCACCCCTCGACATATTTTCTGCCCATAATAGGCAGTTCCAATGCACCCACAAGCGGCAGGCGAACCTGGCCTCCGTGCGTATGGCCACTCACCATCAGGTCGACGGCCTTGCCCGCGGGCTGCGCCATTAGCTCGTCGGCGTAATCCGGCGCATGGCACATTACGATGACCGGCTCATTCGGCACATTGCGGATCGAAACGGGAATAGCCTGCTCTGGGTCAGGTTGGCCCTCGACCGGATCGTCAAGCCCTGCCAGCCAGAGCCTGCCGCCGCTGCGCTCCATCGGCAGACATTTGTTGGTCAGCACCGGGATGCCGCTGGCCGTGAGCGCCGCGGTCACCTCCCGTGCGCCGACTGCCACGTCGTGATTGCCGAGTATCGCATACACCTGCTTGCACTCGAGCTCGCGCAGCATGCGGGCACAGCTCCACGCGGCGCCAATCGCATAACGATTCCCAAGTGGTCCTTCGGTTACGTAGTCGCCGGTCAGAAAAACCGTATCGGGCGCCATGCGGTTGATGGTTTCAATTGCATGGTGAAGAAAGAACGGCTCCGAGTACTCGTCCAGGTGAATGTCGCTCAGCTGCGCGATGCGCAATCCGTCAAAGGCAGCGGCAAGATTGGGCAGGTGGATGTCGATCCGAATCACTTCGATCCAGTGACGCTCAATCTCGCCTGCATACAGCGCGAGCCCGCCCGCGCCCAGCAAACCGGCCTTGATCAAGGCCCGTCGACTCATCAGCGGCGGTGAATCGGAAGAATTAAACGCCATGTCCCTATCGTACCCGGCTCGGTCCGAGCGGATGCGCGGCGCACTTCAATATCCAGCGAATTGAAACTTGATGGCGAGTTATCACCAGCTATGCAGCCATTCCTCATCGTGGCCGATCCGCACCGGCGCCTCGAATAACTCACTCAGCCTCGCCTCGGTCAGCAATTCCTCCCGTGCTCCATCCGCCACAATTCGTCCGCTCCGCATCAGAATCACGCGCTCAATCTCCGGCAGAATATCCCCCAGGTGATGCGTCACCAGCACCAGCCCCGTTCCCTCTTGCGCCAGCCGGCGCAGCGTATTGCGCAGCTCCCGTTGCGCCGCCAGGTCCAGCGCATTCGAGGGCTCATCCAGCAGCAGTTGTCGCGGCCTGTGCACCAGCGCCCGCGCAATCAGAATCCGCCGCTTCTCCCCGGCCGACATCTCGCCCACTCGTTGCGCAGCCAGATGCCACGCCTCCATCCGCTCCAGCGCTTCCCTTGCACGCTCCCGCATGGTGTCCGTCACATGTAGATTCGGCCACAGCGTCGACGCCGCAAAGAATCCGGCAATCACCGCGTCCAGCCCCGTGGTCACCGCCGTTCGCTCCCCTGGCAACTCCGCGCCCATCGGCCCGGCGCCCACCACGCCAAAGTGCCTGCGCAGCTCCGTCAGGTCCCAGCGCTCGCGCCCAAAAATCCGCACCGCCATCCCCGGCCGCACCATGGGATAAACCTGGCACGTCATGGTCATGATCAGCGTCGACTTCCCGCACCCATTCGGCCCTAGGATGGCCACATGTTCCCCGGTGCGCACCGTCAGGTTCAAGTCATGCAGCACCACGCGCTCCCCGCGCGCCACGTCCACATGCCGCAACTCCAGAAACTCGCTTTGCTCCGCACTCTCGCGCGGCCTCGCAAACTCCTTGCGACTCTCCGAGTTCTCCGTCATCTCGCGCCCCGCCTGCCCAACTCACCTGTTAGATTAAATGGGTTAACCACCATGTCCGACGCATCCCAATTCCTGCTTCCCCTCGGCTTCCGTTTTGCCGCCGCCAAAGCCGGCCTCAAGCGCAGCGGCCGCACTGACTTTGCCCTCATCGTGGCCGACACCGCAGCCAGCGCCGCCGCTGCCTTCACCGCCAACCGCGTCACCGCTGCCCCCTTGAGCGTTGACAAGGAAAATCTCCGCGCCACCGGCGGCAAAGTCCGCGTCGTCGCCGTCAACGCCGGCAACGCCAACTGCGCCGCGGGTGAAGCAGGCCTGGCCGCGGCCCGCGCCACCTGCGCCGCCGCCGCCCAGCTCTTCGATTGCAAGCCGGAAGAAGTTTTTCCTTCCTCAACCGGCATCATCGGCGTCCCGCTGCCCGCGGAAAAACTCATCGCGGCGCTGCCCGCACTGGCGGCATCGCTCGGCTCGGAGTTCGATCACTTCCAGGCTGTGGCCCAGGCCATCCTTACCACCGACACGCAAGAAAAAACTGCCTTCGCCCGTGTCAACATAGGCGAAAAGGAAATCCGCATCGCGGCTTTGTGCAAAGGCTCGGGCATGATTCACCCCCGGCTCGTGCCCCATGCCACCATGCTGGTCTACATCCTCACCGACGCCGACGTCTCGCCGAAAAATCTCGACGCCTACCTCCGCCAGTCCGTTGAAGTCAGCTTCAACCGCATCTCCGTCGATGGCGATACCTCCACCAATGACACGGTGCTGCTGCTCGCCTCAGGCGCTGGAGGCGCAACCATCGGCTCCGGCAACGCCGCCTTCGCCGCGGCTCTCACTCAGGTCTGCACCTCGCTCGCCCGCCAGATCGTCGCCGACGGCGAAGGCATCACCCATGTAGTCGAACTTCACATTGAAGGCGCAGCCAGCGACGCCGACGCCCTTCGTGTCGCCAAGGCCATCGCCCACTCGCCCCTGGTTAAAACCGCCTGGGCGGGCGCCGATCCCAACTGGGGACGCCTCATCGCCGCCATCGGCTACTCCGGCGCGCAAATCGATCCTGACCGCATCGACATCCAGTTCGGCGAACTGCCCATCTGCCTCAACGGAGGCCGCGCCCTTAGCTTCGATGAGTCCGCCGCTCACGCCTACATCGCGCAGCCTGAGTTCTCTATCGCCATCCAACTCCACCAGGGCGCCGGCTCGTGCATCTTCTGGACCACCGACCTGACCCACGAGTACATTCGCATCAACGCCGATTACTCCACCTGACCTGTCAAGCTTCTCCTCACCCGCACCACACAACTCCTCGACGATCAGGCGACATCAGAGTCAAAAGAGGTCCCGCATGGCAGCAGGTTCAGCACCCGGCAAGGTTCCCGCCTCATCCGCGATCGACGCCGAAAATTCGCCTGCTCTTTCCGCAGCCAGCAAGAGCCTGTTGCCCTGGCTCGTGGCCGTGGCTCTGTTCATGGAGTCGCTGGACACAACCATCCTCAATACCGCCGTGCCCGCCATCGCCGCCGCTATCCACGTCGCGCCCCTCAGCATGAAGTCCGTCCTGGCCAGTTACACCCTCAGCCTCGCCGTCTTCATCCCCATCAGCGGATGGATGGCCGACCGCTTCGGAACCCGCCGCGTCTTCGCATCCGCCATCGGCATCTTTTCTCTCGGGTCGCTGCTCTGCGGCATCTCCAGTAACATTCATCTGCTCGTCGCCTGCCGCATTCTGCAAGGGTGTGGCGGAGCGATGATGGTCCCCGTCGGCCGCCTCACGCTGGTTCGCAGCTTTGCCAAATCTGAGTTACTCAGCGTAATGAGCTTTATCACCATCCCCGCCCTGGTGGCGCCCATGCTGGGGCCCATCGCCGGAGGCCTCATTGTCGGCTACCTGCATTGGCGTTATATCTTCTTCCTCAACATCCCCATCGGTCTCACCCTCCTGGTCCTCGTCTATCTCCATCTTCCCAACTATCGCGACCAAGACGTTAAACCACTCGACACCGTCGGACTCATTCTCTTCGGCTCCGGCATCGCCCTGCTTTCCTATGTGCTTGAGATATTCGGCGATCATGCGCTCAGTTACCGTGAAGTCCTGGGCTTGCTGGCGCTCTCTCTCTTCCTGCTTACCGGTTACGTCCTCCACGCAAGAAGCATGGCTTTTCCCTTGCTGCACCTGACCCTGTTCCGCATCCGCACCTTTCGCGCTTCGGTCAGCGGCAGCTTTTTCACGCGACTCGGCATGGGCGGCATTCCGTTTCTGCTTCCTCTGCTCTACCAACTCGGCCTTGGATACACAGCCATCCAGTCCGGCCTGCTCATCATGCCCCAGGCCCTCGGGGCCCTAAGCATGAAAATGGTTCTCCAGCGCCTGCTCAACCTCATGGGTTACCGCGCCGTCCTCGTCTCCAACACCGTGATCATCGGCCTCATCATCGCCGCCTTCGCATTCATCGGAATCCACACCCCCGTCTGGCTCATTATTCTTCTGGCCTTTGCCTATGGAGCGTTTTCTTCGCTGCAATACACCAGCATGAACACACTGGCCTTCGCCGACACCACTGAGGCCCAAACCAGCAGCGCCAGCTCCATCGCCAGCACCACGCAACAAATGGCCATCAGCTTCGGCGTGGCCATCGCCGGCCTCACCACCGCATTCTTCTTTCCCTCCACGCCAGGCTCCCAGCCCCTGGCCATCATTCACGGATTGCACAAAGCATTTCTGCTTCTCGGCTTCCTCACCATTGCCTCCACCATCGTCTTCCGCGGCCTCCGGAGCGGCGATGGCGACGACGTGAGCCGACACAAGGTCCTTCACTCCGGCGAGTGATCCTGCATTCCCTTTTCCCCGTCCATTTACAATTCCAGTAACCGGAGAGCTAACCCAGCCGATGACCGCCAGGAGCAGAGAAATAAAAGTGGCAGGCTCGGCTGCGGCCGGCGAAGACGGCTGCGCGCTTATCTCCAATGACAAACTGCTCCAGCTCTATTCGGCCATGCTCAAGTGCCGGCTGCTCGATGAGCGTCTGCGCGACCTCGCTCAACAAGAAAGGCTCTCAACGACAATCTTCGCGGCCGCAGGTCATGAAGCCGCCAGCGTCGGCGCGGCCTTCGACCTGCTCCCTGAAGATACATTCATCTCTCCGCACCCTGACCTATTGCCATGCCTGCTCCAAGGTGTTCCGCTGGCTGCGCTGTTCGCCGGCGTCTTCGAGCGCTCAGCCGCTCGGCCCCAATCCGACACGCTCAAACTCGCCACCCAAGCAGCCATAGCTCATAAGGGCAGCAAGACCGGCCGGGTCGCCGTGGCCATTTTGCCGAACGCAGCTGCACCCCTCAAGCTCCGTCAGCAAACATTGAGCTTCGCCAGCCTCCACAGCCTCCCCTTGGTCGTGGTCTCCTGGAGGAAGAGCACTCCGGGGCAAACAAAGGTACGCAACTTCCCCGCCATCACCGTGGACGGCAACGACGTGGTCGCCGTCTATCGCGTTGCTTCTGAGGCCATCGCCCATGCCCGCAGGGGCAGCGGACCCACTCTCATCGAGTGCGTAGGCGGGAAGGTCAACGATCCCATCGTGCATATGGAGAACTACCTCACAAGCAAAGGCTTGGTCACCCGGAATCTCAAGCCCCAGGTCGCCGCAAGCTTCAACAACGAGCTTGACGAGGCTCTCAGGAGAACGCAGAAGTCGACCCTCCCTGAAATGCGCTGAGGCGGTGACCGGGCCGTTCATTCAATCATTCATTGGGCGTCTTTTGACTTATCCGAACCGGCAACCGCTAGGCCGCCCCTTCATGCATCGAAGCCGGCCTGCCGAATGATAAAGTTAGAGAATGAATGTGAGCAGACGCCTGGCCCGGGCTCTTGTAATCCATTGCGCATCGCTATTGGCAGCACTTCTCCTGATTTGCGCCAACCCTCTCGCCGCCCAACAGTCTGGCGCGCCCATCGGCGCTGGACAGGTGGCCCCGGATTCCAATCCCCCCGCGCCGGTCTGCGCGCCATCGACGCTGGATTCCCCATTCATCCCGGTCGACAGTTGGGTCTATCCAGCGGTCCTGCGGCTCTACTCGCTGGGGTTCGTCGATACAGTCTACCTGGGCATGCGCCCGTGGACGCGTTCCAGCGTGGACCACATGCTCGAAGAAGCAGCAGCCCGCATCGAAGACGCGCAGGATTATGTAAGTCCAGCCGCGAATGAGGCCAAGTCGATCTATGACGCCTTAACCTATGAGCTTCATCCCGATGTGCAGGGCCCCTGCCTGTCGCTTCAGGGGCACACTCGCCTCGAGTCGGTCTACTCCGTGGAGCGCGCCATCAGCGGCACGCCTCTGCGCGACAGCTATCATCTTGGTTCCACTGTCATCAACGACTACGGCCGTCCTTACGAGAACGGCTTCAATGACTACTCCGGCGTCAGCGGCTACGCATCCGCCGGCCGCTTTCTGATCTATGCGCGCGGTGAATTTCGGGGCGCTCCATCCGCCGCGGGCTACTCCACCGCGCTGGCCCAGACGCTCACCGCCGTCGACCTCGACACCGATTACCTCAACACCACCGTCCCTATTCCGTTGAACCTGCAAGCCACCATTCCCTCCGGACCCATCGCCTCAACCACGAATGGACGGGTGTTGGAGGCCTACGCCTCCGTCCACCTACTCGATCACGAGATATCCTTTGGCAAACAGGACGAATGGCTCGGACCCGGCATCGGCGGCGGTATGGCCTATTCAAACAACGCTGAAAACATCTACGCCTTCCACATCAACCGCGTCGAACCGTTGCACGTTCCGTTCCTCTCCAGGCTCACTGGCCCGTTTCGTTACGAATTTCTGGTCGGGCCGCTCAAAGGCCACACCTATCCGATCGACCCATGGGTACACGTCGAGAAGGTCAGCTTCCGGCCTACGGAGAACGTCGAACTCGGTTTTGAGCGCACCGTGATCTGGGGTGGCGAAGACCACGAGCCCATCACGCTCCACACCTTTTTGAAGAGCTTTTTCAGCCTGACCGCAACCACTGAAGCGGTAAAGAACAGTCCTCAGGATCCCGGTGCCCGCTTTGGCGCATTCGACTTCTCTTATCGTCTTCCCTTCCTCCGCAATTGGCTCACGCTCTACTCTGACACTGAAGCGCACGACGATGTCTCCCCCATCGACGCTCCACGGCGCGCGTCCTGGCGGCCCGGCCTCTATCTCTCCCATGTGCCCGGTGCTCCCAAGCTGGATATACGCGTCGAAGGCGCCTCCTCCGATCCACCGGTCTCAAGAAGCGTCGGTGGACAGTTCATGTATTACGAGGCAATTCAAACCCAGGGTTACACCAATAGCGGCTCGCTTTTCGGCGACTGGATCGGACGCGAAGACAAGGGCGGACAGGCCTGGCTCACCTATCACCTGAGCGGAAACGAGTGGATCCAGGTGGGCCTTCGCAATCAAAAAGCGGCAAAGGACTTTATTCCGGGCTCAACCACTCAGGTTATTCCGGGAACAACCCTACCGATTGAGGGCGGAACCACCCTGAACGACATCAATTTCCAGGCGGTCAAGCGCGTCGGCAAGGATTTTGAAATCAATGGCAACTTTGCCCTCGAGCACTGGAAGGCTCCCATCTTCCTTCCCGGCCAGCAGACGGTAACCACCACCACCATCCAGCTCACCTGGTTCCCAAAAAACAAGCTCAGCTTTTAAGTCTCTCATTTGCCCGAGTCCGCATCTACTTCGCCCGCGGGTGCGTCCTGTCATACACCTGCGTCAACTGCGCCGTGGTCAGCTGCGTATAGCGCTGCGTCGTCGAGAGCCGCTCGTGCCCCAGCAGTTCTTGTATAGCGCGCAGATCGGCGCCCTCCTCCAGCAAATGCGTGCCGAATGCGTGGCGCAGCGTGTGCGGATGCACGTCGGCCGAGAGACCGCGCAGCATGGCGATGCGCTTCACGATGCGGCCCACGCTGCGTGTCGTCAGCCGCGCCTGCCCGCCTGCCTTGCCAAGCCCGCGCAGTCGCAGATTGAGAAACAATGCCGGCGTCCGCGCCGCCTTTGTCGCGCCGTCGGCGGCCAACCGCGCCGACCGCTCGGCGATATAGGCCCGTAGCGCCTGCGCCGCCGCGTCGCCCAGCGGCACATAGCGCTGCTTGCGGCCTTTGCCCCGCACCAGGATTGCCTCGTTGGACCAGTAAATGTCGTTGAGGTTCAGCCCCGTCAACTCGGCGTTGCGGATGCCGCAGCCATACAGCATTTCCAGAATGGCCCGGTCGCGCGCCGGCCAGCTGCCGCTGTCTTCGCCACCCAAATCCACCACCTGGTTCATCTGCTCGATCGAAGGCACGCGCGGCAAATGCTTCGGCAACCGCGGCGTGGCCACCAGCGAAGCCACATTCTGTTCGAGGCGCCCCGCGCGCGCCAGCCACTTGAACCAACTGCGAATGGCCGCCAGCGCGCGCGCCGCCGAAGCCTTGGAGAGATCGCGATCGTACAGCGTGCCCAGATAGGCGCGAATGTGGGTGTGCTCGATGCAATCCACTTTTCGATCGCTGCCGTAGCGCTTCGCGACAAAATCCGCAAAGCCGCGCAATTCACGCCGGTACGCGCGCAGCGTGTGCGGCGACGCACCGCGTTCACTGGCAAGCACGCGCAGATACTCGGCCACCATCAAATCCAGCGGCGAATCCAGTGTTCGCCCCGTCGCGGGCTCGGTCGACGCGCTCATGCGGTCTCCTCGCCGGAGTCCGAGGCCGCTTCGGGAATGCTTTCGGAGTCGGAGCTCACCACGCGCCGCGCGCCCCGCGGATGATGCGCGCGATGCACGGCTTTGAGGTGCCCCAGCGCCACGTGCGTGTAAACCTGCGTCGTGGAAATGTCGGCGTGGCCCAGAAGAGTCTGCACGCTGCGCAGGTCCGCGCCGTGCTCCACCATGTGAGTGGCGCAACTGTGGCGCAGGCGATGCGGGCTCGCATCGCCGTTGGCTCGCTTCACCAGGTACCAGATCCATTGCCGGGTCAGCGGCATCCCGCGCAGGCTGAGAAACAGACGCGTCGCATCCTGCCGCGCCGCGTTTGCCTTGCGCCCGGAACTGATGCGCGCCAGATGCGGACGTCCCTGCCGCAGATACGTGTCCAGCGCTTCAAGCGCGATGCGCCCCAGCGGCACAATGCGTTCCTTGTCTCCCTTGCCGCGCACATGCACGCGCCCCGCATCGAGAGCCAGATCCCCCGTCGAGAGCGCCGTCACCTCGGAGACGCGCAGTCCTCCCGCGTAGAGCAGCTCCAGGATCGCGCGGTCGCGCATGGCCGTCGCCTTGGCCTGCGGATGCGATGCCGCCATGCCCGCCCGCTCCAGCATCTCCGCCACTTCCGGCTCGGCCAGCGATTTGGGCAACACCTTCCACGCCTGGGGCGATTCAATATTCACCGTAGGATCGTGATGAATGCGGCGATCCAGCAGCAGCCACTTGTAAAAGCCGCGCAGGCAGCTCAGCTTGCGCGCCGACGATCGGGAGTCGATTCCGTGTGCTTTTAAGTGCTCAAGAAACGCCGACACGTCGTGCTGCGCCGCCGTCAACAGAACGCCTTCGCGGCCCTCGATGAACTCCGCGAATGTCTTCAGGTCGCCGTCGTATGCCTCGCAAGTGAGCGGGCGCAGCCCCTTTTCCACGCGCAGGTACGATTGGTAATCCTGCAA